>CAMALN010000006.1 GCA_945836565.1 uncultured Lachnospiraceae bacterium | reverse complement strand
ATGTTTTATAACTAAATCATCATACTTCTCTAAAATTACTAATAATTTCATCAATCTTTCCGGAGTTTTCAATATTCTTTTGTACTACATTAGAGAGAACCTCCACTGTACAGCTTGTACGCTCATTCTTGTCAACTATTTCTGCTACTCCGCACTCATTATCATCTGCGGCATTCTTAACCATATTCATCTGTGAATTGATAGCCTCTATATTGTCATTAAAGTCTGCAACAGCATCCTTTATCTCATCCATCATCTGCTTAATATCCTCGACAGACTGATAGTAATCCTTTGAGGTCTGCACAAATGTCATAAACTGCTTTGATACATGCTTCTCTAAGAATCCAATTATGTTATCAAAGCATCTCTGAACCTCTTCTATACTCTTATTTGTCTCTCCGCATATAGTTTGAATATTAGTTGCGGTTTCTGACGATAAGCTTGCCAGATTACCTATCTCACCTGCAACTACAGCAAAGCCTCTGCCTGCATCACCTGCTCTCGCTGCCTCAATAGATGCATTCAGTGAAAGAAGGTTTGTCTGGCTGGTTATAGATAATATATCCGTTGCAAGCTCATTTATCTGAGAAAGGGCCTGCAAATTCTCCATTGCCACAGCTATATTATCACGATTTTCATTGATATTCTGCTCAGAAACATCAAGAGACTCCTCAGCAATCTGCTGCATATTATGTGCACTTACAATAAGAGCCTCTGTCTTCTCGTGTCCATGCTCAATCTTTCTCTCTACTCGTTCAAGCATCTGCGTAATAACCGAAACCTTATCCTTTGCCTGTGACAAGGCTTCATTTGTTGTACCTATACTTGCCGCCAGTTCCTCTGTTGTAGCCGAGTTATCTGTCACATAGGTAAGGAGATTCTGTGACTCATCATGCATCGCTCCTGATGTCTCTCCGAGAGACTGCGTACAATTCTTAAGTGTTCCAATTATTTCTAACAACGTCTGCCTCAGTGATTCTACTGCCAATGCAATATGTCCCACTTCATTTTCTCTGTTAACATACTTTTCAAGTCCGTTTTCACCGAGGTTGAGCTCCTTTAATTCAGTTATAGAATGTTCAATATCAGAAAGTGGCTTTGTGCATACACGAACTACAACCAACGTAAGCAGGAGAATGACGATGTAAGCTCCAAAGCAAATTGCTCTAAGTGACTTTTTGCTCGCAATTGCCTGGGCATAAATATTATTTTCTGTATCAGATAATACAACAGCCCATCCGCGTTCCGGGATATATCTGTACATTGCAATAGACTTTTCACCTTTATCGTTCTTATAATTCAAGATACCCGTAGTCTTCTCTTTATCTTTATTTATCTCGTCTATAACATTAAGAAGCATCTTGTCTTCAATTTCAGTTGCCTGAAGAGAAGTATCTTCATTAAATATGTATGTATTAGTCTCAACATTTATCAGGTTCTTGTGAGCATTCTCCATTCCATTACATACCATGGATTCGATTATCTCATTTAACCCGTTCGCATATGTTCCACCACCAACATATCCAATTATATTTTCGTCTTTATCGTATACAGGAGCATACATAGATACAATGAATTCTTCGGAAGTAGGAGACTTGATTATACCTGCATTATACACACCCTCACTCGCAAGAATTGAATCCTGCAGCTGTTTAAGCTTATCATCTCTGTACATTATCAAGCCTATACAAGTCGTATTGCAATGTGCTTTAATCTGCGAATTCCAGTCCGCAATATATATACTTTCCCAATTATCCAATTTCTCATAGAAATCCTTAGTATATTTCCGTGCCTCTTTACGCACATCCTCACTTGAAGCATTGAGTGAAGATGTCACAACAGGAGCCTGAGTATATGCCGTAAGCAATGCCTCGCCCTCACTTACATACTGTTGTATAAGTTTTGTCTGCGATTCAAGCATATTCGTCATATTACTGATAGCTGCTTCCTTCATAGCAGTCGTCATGTTACTGTTAGACCTTTTATATAATGATATAATGCAAAGCGCAACAATCACTGCTACCGAACCGGTAATAGCAATTTTCATCTTCATATTCTTAAACATACTTCAATCTCCTCTTCCAGTCTTACTCCTACATGTATTATATAAAAAATATGAACAAATCACAAGAATATATAAAAATTTATACAGAAAAATAAAAAAATAACCCCAAAAATGTAACTTCTTAACAAAAAACGGGCAGCAAATTTAATTACCACCCATTTTTTCTAAAATATTATCTATTCTTCCCCCTCTTCATATGCAACATTCTGTAGCTTATCATCCCTCTTATATAAGTACAAGTGCATCGCTAAGAAATGATACCGGCTCTATGCTTATACCAAGCTGTTCCATACTCTTATCATAATTTGATGCAGGTATAATACATCTGTCATATCCCATCTTAGCAGCCTCCTTTACCCTCTGCATAACATTAGAGACACCCCTTATCTCTCCCGTAAGGCCAACCTCACCGATAATCATAAGGTTGTCTCCAAGCGGCTTATTCTTAAAGCTTGATACAACTGCACAGGCGATACCCAAATCAACAGCCGGATCATTTATCCTGATACCTCCTGCTATACTAACATAGATATCCTGATTCCAGAAATTCATACCTGCTCGTTTTTCCAGCACAGCCAATATAAGATTCACTCTGTTGTAATCCACTCCAACCGAGGTTCGTCTCGGCATATTAAAATTTGTCTGACACACGAGTGCCTGAAGCTCCATAAGAATCGTCCTGCTGCCCTCTATAGAAGATACAATAACTGAGCCCGGTACTCCCTTCGGTCGACCGCTAAGCATGAATTCAGACGGATTTTTCACCTCCGTAAGTCCCTTGTCAGTCATGCAGAATACGCCTATCTCGTTAGTAGAGCCAAATCTATTCTTTACTCCTCTTAATAATCGGAAGCCGTTACTTCCATCACCCTCAAAATAAAGCACCGAATCAACCATATGCTCAAGAGTTCTGGGACCAGCCACATTTCCTTCCTTGGTAACGTGTCCTACTATGAATATCGCTATATTGTTCTGCTTTGCCAGCTGCATCAGCCTTGCTGTAACCTCCCTAACCTGTGTTACAGTTCCCGGAGCTGTGCCTACCTCATCCACTATCATGGTCTGAATGGAATCAATAATTACAACCCTTGCATTTCCCTTGCTGATGGCAGAAGATACATTATCCATATCATTGTCACAAAGCAGCAGCATATCATGTTCAAAGCCTCCCAGACGTTTCGCTCTCATCTTAATCTGTGCGAGAGATTCCTCACCCGACACATATAATACGGCTTCTCCTGCTGCCGTAAGATTGCGACACATCTGCAATAATATAGTGGATTTGCCGATTCCCGGATCTCCTCCGACCAATACAAGAGAGCCCGGAACGATTCCTCCTCCGAGCACCCTGTCCAACTCACTAATATTTGTTTTAATACGCTTTTCATCCTCAGTGACTACATCTAAAATACTAGTGGGCGTCACAGCATCCCTTTTAACGGAAGATTTCTGTACGCCCACTTTTATCTTTTCTTCTACAAAAGTGTTCCAGGCCTTACAACCCGGACACTGTCCCTGCCACTTAGCAGATTCAAAGCCGCATTCCTTACAATAAAATACAAGCTTTTCCTTTGCCACAGTTTACTCCTTATAATTATACCTTCTCGATGTGAATTTCAACCTTCTTGCCATCGCCAAGCTCAACGTTTATATTAAGCTTTCCGCCAAGATTAGTCTTCATCTTGCCTACATATATCTTATCAAGATGAATCTTATACTCCTTCTCAGCCTCAAGCTCCAATGTAACCTGAGAATCCTTGATACCTTCAACCACAAGGTCTACTTCCTTATCTGTTGATCTGAAATCATGTACTGTTGTTCCCGGTACTGACTCATATACAAAAGAACCATTTCTCTCAAGCTTTGTGATCTCATTGAAGGTCTTTATCTTGTACAAATCTCCATTGTACTCAAATCCATCCTTCTTTGTCTTCGTAGCAAGCTCGTAATTACCAAAGCTAAGTGCTCCAGTCTCTTCCTCACGAATTAATTCTTCAATTACTGCCATAATCACTACTCCTCCGTATATTATATTCTGTTAGTGTTTTATAAGTCTATTTGTTCGTAAAAGTTACCTTCTCATCCTTGACAGATACACTGATTGTATCCCCACTCTTAGCTTTTCCACTCAATATATATTCTGCCAATTCATCCTCAACCATATTTTGTATAGCTCTCTTCAATGGTCTGGCACCATATTTCTTATCATACCCCTTATCGAATATGTGATTCTTCAAGGTATCGCCATAAGTTATGGTAATATTCATCTGCTTTTTAACCCTGTTCTTAAGCTCCTTTAGCATCAATGCACATATCGCCTTCACATCATCCTTAGAAAGCGCACGGAATACAATTATATCGTCTATTCTGTTAATGAACTCTGGCTTAAACATACGTTTAACCTCTTCCATAACATTATTCTTCATATCATTGTGTGCACTATCCTCATTACTTCCGCTTGAGAAGCCAAGCTGCTTTGGATCGACTATTCTCTGTGCCCCGGCATTACTTGTCATAATGATAACAGTATTCTTGAAATCTACAGTTCTTCCCTGAGAATCTGTAATTCTACCATCATCAAGCACCTGAAGAAGAACGTTAAATACATCAGGATGAGCCTTTTCTATCTCATCAAAGAGAATAACCGAATACGGATTCTTTCTCACCTGCTCACTTAACTGTCCTCCCTCTTCAAAGCCTACATATCCGGGAGGTGAACCAATCATCTTGGATACACTATGCTTTTCCATATACTCTGACATATCTACCCTGATTATAGAATTCTCATCACCAAACATAGCCTCTGCCAAAGCCTTCGAAAGCTCAGTCTTACCAACTCCGGTTGGTCCCAAGAAAAGGAATGAGCCTATCGGTCTCTTAGGATCCTTCAAGCCAACTCTTCCTCTTCTTATAGCCTTTGATACAGCATCAACTGCTTCATTCTGTCCTATAACCCTCTTGTGGAGTATGCTTTCGAGCTTTAGGAGTCTGACTGATTCAGACTGAGTAAGTCTTGCTACAGGAATCTTGGTCCACACAGATACCACATCTGCAACATCCTCCTCATCTATAGATAATGCTTCGTGTTCCTTGTCCATAAGATTCTGTTTCGCCCTTTCAAGCTTTCTTTGAGCATTATCCAATGATTTCTTAATTGAAGCTGCTGATTCAATATCTCCTGTTGCCAAGGCTGTCTCAAGGTCTTCTTCATATTCTCTGCAAGCCAGCTGACACGACTCGATTTTCCTGTCTCCCACAAAAAGCCCAAGCTTTTTACGAGATGCTGCCTCGTCGATTAAATCAATCGCCTTATCAGGAAGAAATCTGTCATTTATATATCTTATAGCATAGTCTACCGCTGCATCTATTGCACTTTGAGTAATCTCAACTCCATGATGATCCTCATATTTCTCGCGAAGCCCGCATAATATCTCAACTGCTTCTTCACGAGTTGGTTCTTCCACATATACCGGTTGAAATCTACGTTCTAATGCAGCATCCTTTTCGATATATTTTCTATATTCTGTCCTTGTGGTGGCTCCTATCATCTGAACCTCTCCACGTGACAGAGCCGGCTTCAATATATTTGAAGCATCCATACTTCCCTCAGCACCGCCTGCACCTATCAGGGTATGAAGCTCATCTACAAATAATATTACATTTCCGTCAGCCTTTACCTCATTGATAACCTTCTTAATTCTCTCTTCGAATTCTCCACGATACTTCGAGCCCGCAACCATACCGGATAAATCAAGACTTAGAATACGCTTACCACGTAAAAGCTCCGGAACATTTCCGTCTGCTATGAGCTGCGCCAACCCCTCTACCACTGCGGTCTTTCCCACACCGGGCTCACCAACCATGCAAGGATTGTTCTTCATTCTCCTGCACAGTATCTGCATCACACGCTCTATCTCTGATTTTCTTCCGATAACAGGATCCAATTCGCCATCTGCCGCCAAAGCAGTCAAATCCTTGCTGTACTGTGAAAGTGCCGTCTGCTGTTTGTTTCTCTTCGGATGCTTAAAGCGTTCCAGTTCAGCCTTTGCAGCAGATACATCCACTCCGCATTCAGTCAATATATCTACATATAGCATCGACATATTTACGGAAGTCTGATTGAGCAATCTGCATGCTACACACTCCGGAGTCTTCACGATAGCTAACAAAAGCTGTTCTGTACCTATCCTCTGACACTTTAATCTCTTGGCTTCCTTTTCGGCTAATTTAAGAACATTATTAAGGCTCGACGAAAAATTCTCTTCACCTTTTATCCTTTTTCTTGTTATCTCAATATTATTTGCCAAATATGTCCTGACAGTCTTAGCATCTGCACCGGCCTTTTCCAACAATTTACAGGCTGCTCCTGCAGGATAATCAGCCAACGCATATAGCAAATGCTCCGTTCCAACATATCCGTGCTTCATCTTGGCAGCAGTTTCCACTGCTATTGCCAATACATCCTCTGCCTGTAAAGTATATTCTAGCTTCATAAATCATTAAACCTCTGTTTTATTCAATATCGTCGATTGCCTTACCTATGTCATGACGCATATATTTGTTCTCAAAGCTAATCCACTCAGTAGCGGCATAAGCATTTGCCCTCGCCTTCTTCAAATTTTCTCCTGTAGCGGTAATTCCTAATACACGTCCACCATTTGTGACAATCCTTCCATCGCTCAGCTTGGTTCCTGCATGGAAGCAATAATATCCATCCACACCATCAAAGCGTTCTAATCCTTCGATTACCTTACCCTTTTCATAGCTCTCCGGATAACCGTCCGAAGCAAGTACTACACATACTGCTGCGTTATCCTCAAACTCAAGCTCAATGTCAGAAAGTCTACCATCAACGCAGGCTTCCATAACATCTATAATGTCATTCTTCATTCTCGGAAGCACAACCTGTGTCTCTGGATCTCCAAATCTTGCATTGTATTCCAATACCTTAGGACCATCCTCAGTCAACATAAGTCCACAGAACATAACACCGGTAAAATCTCTACCTTCTGCCTTCATAGCATCCATAGTTGCCTGATATATATGCTCCTTACAGAACTTATCTACATCATCAGTATAGAAAGGACTAGGTGAGAATGTGCCCATACCACCTGTATTAAGTCCCTGGTCTCCATCCTTTGCTCTCTTATGATCCTGTGCAGATGTCATAGGCTTAATATGTGTTCCGTCACAGAAGCAAAGTACTGAAACCTCACGTCCTGTCATAAACTCTTCGATAACAATTCTGTCACCGGCAGAGCCAAACTGCTTATCAAGCATAAGTGTCTTAACTCCTGCCTTAGCTTCGTCAAGATTATTACATATCAATACACCCTTACCAAGTGCAAGTCCGTCAGCCTTAAGAACAATCGGCATCTTGGCTGTCTCAAGATACTCGATAGCAGCATCTGCATTATCAAAGGTTTCATACGCTGCTGAAGGAATATTATATTTCTTCATCAAATCTTTAGAAAATGCCTTTGAACCCTCAAGAATCGCTGCTTTCTTAGAAGGGCCAAACACCTTCATGCCAGCCTCTGTAAATGCATCTGCCACACCTGCAACCAGCGGATCATCAGGTCCGATAATTGTAAAATCTACACCCTTTTCCTTTGCAAATGCTACAAGCTTTTCTGCATCCATAACAGAAATATCTACACACTCAGCCAGCTCTGCAATACCTGCATTTCCCGGTGCAGCATATATCTTATCTACTCTCTTACTCTCACTTACTTTTCTTACGATAGCATGCTCTCTGCCGCCACCTCCGACAACTAAAACCTTCATCTATGGTATCCTCCTGTAAATTGTATTAAGAGTTTGCAATCTTGTTGATAGCTGCTGGCAAAAGCTTCCATTCTGCCTGTTCCATAATTCTTTGCTGTAAATCCTTAGGGGTGTCTCCGTCTAAAACATCCACAGCCTTCTGCATGATGATAGGACCTGTGTCAGTTCCTTTATCTACATAATGAACAGTTGCGCCCGATACCTTGACACCTCTTGCAAGTGCTGCCTCATGTACCTTCAAGCCATAATATCCCGTTCCGCAGAACGATGGTATAAGCGACGGATGAATATTTATTATCTTGTTCTCATACCTATCTATCATCTTCTCCGGAATCACGACAAGAAAACCGGCAAGTACGATAAGATCCGGTTCAAAGCTGTCAACTGTATCCAAAAGTGCATCATTGAACATACTTCTGTTCTCATAATCCTTAGGAGAGACAACAACTGACTTTATGCCGGCCGCCTTTGCCCTCTCTAATGAGTATACTCCATAATTGTTACTGATAACACCCACGAGTTCAGTATTTGAAATAGTGCCATCAGCTACTCCGTCAATAATTGCCTGAAGATTGGTTCCGCCACCGGAAACCATAACTAAAACTCTAAGCATAGTTCTTCTCCTCAAATACTATATAAGCTCTACGCCCTTCTCGCCGGCCTTTGTACAACCAACCACGAAGGCCTTATCTCCTGCTGCCTCAATAGCTGCTATAGTCTTGTCTACATCAGCCGGATCGATTGCAAGGACCATACCCAGACCCATGTTATATGTGTTGTACATCATCTGCTCCTCAATATTACCAACCTTAGCCATGAGCTTAAATATAGCCGGCACCTCATATGAATCCTTCTTAACCTCCGCTATGATTCCCTCAGGAAGCATACGTGGGATATTCTCATAGAATCCGCCACCTGTGATATGACTACAGCCCTTTATGGTAACTCCGGCTTCCTTTACACTTCTAAGAGCCTTAACGTAAATTCTGGTTGGAGCAAGTAATGCCTCTCCCAATGTCTTGCCAAGCTCATCATAATAGGTGTCAAGTGACTCCTTAGTCATATCAAATACCTTTCTTACCAAAGAGAAGCCGTTACTGTGAACACCACTGGATGCGATACCTACCAAAACATCTCCCGGCTTGATATTTTCTCCTGTAATCATGTCCCTACGCTCTACGACACCTACTGCAAATCCGGCAATGTCGTACTCGTCCTCCTGCATAAGGCCAGGATGCTCTGCAGTCTCACCACCAATAAGTGCAGCATCAGACTGAACGCAGCCCTCTGCAACACCACTAACGATTGTAGCTATCTTCTCAGGGTAATTCTTGCCGCAGGCAATATAGTCAAGGAAGAAAAGCGGCTCTCCACCCGCACAGGCGATATCATTTACACACATCGCAACTGCATCTATTCCTATAGTATCATGCTTATCCATAATCATAGAAAGCTTAACCTTAGTTCCACAGCCATCTGTTCCGGAAAGCAATACCGGTTCTTCCATATCCTTAATCTTCTTAAGAGAAAAAGCTCCTGAGAATCCACCAATATTAGTGAGGACCTCTTCTCTCATTGTCTTCTTTATGTGCTCCTTCATGAGCTCAACAGACTTGTATCCAGCCTCAATGTCAACACCGGCATTCTTGTAATCCATCCTTAATTCCTCCTGGTAAAAAATGTAAGTAAATCTTAAAAATAATATTACTCTAGTTCTAAATATTATAGTTGAAATACACCACATTGTAAACCCTAAATCAATTCTATTTATCATTGTATGATAGTGAATATTATGGTAAAATGTATACATATTGGGTTACATAGTTTGTAAAGCCAACCGCCGTACAAGTAGAGCAATATACTGTATCGCGAGTTGGTTTATACAAATGATACTTTTTTAGGGGGATACATTATTTATGAAAGGAAAAGCAAAGAGACTTAACATAGGCTTCTTCACCTGCCATCTCGACAATGATTATGCTTACGAGGTCTGCAAGGGCGTGGATTACGCAGCCAAGGAAGCCGGTGTGAACCTTGTGATATTTCCGGGTATGTATATGAATGCTTCATATAATGACCCAAAGAATGCAAGGTTTGATTATCAGTACAACTCTATATTTTACTATGCTTCCAAGCATACACTCGACGCACTCATCGTGTCCATTGGTTCAATCGGTAGTTTTCTGGCAGAAAGTGATATGATTGCTTTCCTTAAGAATTTTGACATACCTATCTTAACCATTGAAATTGAAATACCGGGATATCCTTGTCTCTACACTGAAGGAAAAACCGGTATGCGTCAGGCCATCGAGCACATCATCAAGGAACACAAGAAAACCAAAATAGGCTTTGTGAGCGGAAGGCAGGAAAATGCTGACGCAAAGGAAAGGCTCGAGACATACAAGGAAGTACTCACTGAGAACAATATACCAATTGACAAGCGCAAGATCGTCTATGGTAATTTCTCAGAATTTACAGAGGATATCGTAAATGACCTTTTGGACGATAACCCTGACCTTGAAGCCATTATTTTCGCAAATGATCAGATGGCAATCGGCGGATATAATGCCATTAAGGCTCGCGGACTCGAAATAGGAAAGGATATTTTAGTTGCAGGTTATGATGATTCGCCTGTCTCAATTGTGCTGGACCCACGCCTTACAACCGTGCACAACGGTATTATGGATATGGGCTATCATGCAATCTATGAGGCAATCAATCTTGTCAATACCGGTCGAACCAACACAAGTATATTAAACTCCAATCTCATAGTTCGTTCTTCCTGCGGCTGTGGAGATTATAAATTAGATAAGGACCTTGACAATATTCGTGAGGTATTCAACACCCGCGACCTCGAAAATGTTGTTAACAGAGTTAATAGCTTTCTGTTTGAGGATCACAAAAAGTCCTTCTTTTACAAGGATTTGTTACAGGAAACGAATACAATACTTAAATTACTTATTACCCCTGTAATAAACAAGGATTATAATTTTGACAGAGATTGCATACATACAGAGCTTAACAGAATTGTCAATTCTAAACTGATTGTAAACTATTTTAATACTGACAGATTAACAAACTGTCTTACGGATTTTTATCATCTTCTGCTCAAATTGACCGATAATGATTCGGAAGCCAGAAAAATAACTGAAACCTTTAACTTTATTTTAGAGCAGCTTGTCCTGTCGTCCTCAAACAGCCTTTATAACAAGGTAAGACATCACAAATCCAGCATATGGCAGTCTATGTATATCACAAGAGATACTCTTACCTATAGCGATGACGAAGGTGCATGCTTCAAGCTTATGATGGAGAAGTTAAGTGATTCCCACTTTGACAGCTCATATATATACATATATGAGGAGCCTGTTATGCTTCTTCCGTCAGGTGCCTGGAAGATCCCTAAAAATCTTTATCTTCAGGCCTGCAATAACAATGGTGTAACCACCTATCTCTCAGGAGATAATCGGTTGCTGTCATCCAACGATGTATTCATTAACAAATACTCTGATGACGAACGAAGGAAAACACTGGTACTTACACCATTATTTACTAACAGCGTACAATATGGGCTTTTTGTAGGTGAAATTGATATAGAACATTTTGGAAATA
The DNA here is from genome assembly GCA_945836565.1 of uncultured Lachnospiraceae bacterium. Classification (GTDB taxonomy): domain Bacteria; phylum Bacillota; class Clostridia; order Lachnospirales; family Lachnospiraceae; genus Coprococcus_C. Next base: position 9,235 of record CAMALN010000006.1, on the reverse strand, counting down.
TCTACTCGACTACTTTGCAGCTTTCAATATCACTGAACTTTATATCACTTATGAAGCAGCAGCTTGCCATACAGAAAAAGCTTGCTCTCTCTGCTGCCGAGCTTAACGAAAAAAACAATCTGCTCAATGTATTATCTGTTACGGATGCTCTTACCGGCATCAACAACAGACGAGGTTTCCTTGACAGCGTACAAGTCCAGGCAACTTCGCAGTATAACGACGGACAGCATGCTATGATAGTATTTGCCGATATGGATAACCTGAAACAGGTAAATGATATATATGGTCATAAGAATGGAGACTTTGCGATAAAGAGCATCGCCGACATACTTCGTAAAAGCTTTGATTCAGAGCAGGATATTATCGGTCGAATAGGTGGTGACGAATTCGTTGCATTCTCATTTATGGATAATATTCAGCGACCTACTGAGATTCGCGAAAAGATTGCAGAGCTTTCACGCAAGCTAAACGACACCTGCGGTATGCCGTATTATATAGACATAAGTGTTGGTATAGCCACCTTCACCTGTTCTCCTTCTGTTAATATCGAGGATATACTACACAATGCCGATGCAGCATTGTATGAAACCAAGAAATCAAAACGAAAGAGCGTAATAAAGCCTGAAGCGTAATGCTTCAGGCTTTTAGCTTTCATGCTTTTATCTTCGAGAAAACTTCTCCAATCTTTTCTCTAATCACTATATCCGCTGCCACATCTCTTCCGGTCGGAGATATATTTATCAAAGCTACATACTTCCCATGAAAATAATCAATAAATGATGCTGCCGGATACACTGCAAGTGAAGTTCCGCCTATGATAAGCATATCCGCCTTTGATATGTGTGCAACAGTCCGCGATATCACATCGCTATCCAACCCTTCCTCATATAATACTACATCAGGCTTAACAATCCCTCCGCATTCGTCACATCTTGGTATTCCCTCTGAATCCACTATATATTGCAGGTCAAAGAATTTGTGACATCGCTGACAATAATTTCTATGAATACTTCCATGAAGCTCCAAAACCTCCTTGCTTCCGGCAAGTTGATGCAGACCATCAATATTCTGGGTAATAACCGCCTTCAATTTGCCGGCCTGTTCCAGCTCAGCAAGCTTTTTGTGGGCAGCATTCGGCTGAGCCTCGGTAAATATCATCTTGTCCTTATAAAAATCATAGAATTCATCCGTTTTATTCATGAAGAAGGAGTGACTGACTATAGTCTCCGGCGGATATTTGTACTTCATATTATATAATCCGTCAACGCTTCTGAAATCAGGTATTCCACTCTCTGTAGAAACTCCCGCTCCTCCAAAAAACACGATATAATTACATTCATCTATTGCTTCCTGTAATTTTGATACAGAATCCATAATACTCACCTTCTATTCAATTTATCAACTTGATACATAAACTATGTTATTTTTCAGTTATCGTAAGCGTTGCTGTGCCATTGATCTTCGTGGTTACTCCGTCCTTTTGCTTCAGGACGATATCTACGTTGTAATTATCACCAGTTTTCATATCCTTACAGTCTATGTACGGAGTGAAATCACTCAATGTAATTCCCTCCATCTTATCCTCCAGGCCGGAGGCTATCAACTCAAAATCAGAAGACAGTACAAGCTCATAGTTATGCGAGGTGTCTGTATTTCTAAGCTGAATATCCTTATTCGTCAAAGCAATAGTCTTCTCCACCTGTTTTTCAATCACAACAGAGAGTACAAGCTTTGTATCCGATTGTGCCACTATTGAGCCCTTTGGTATATAATCTCCTATATCGATTGTAGTCTCATAATTCTCTGTAAGTCCTGACACAGAAATATTATTTATCTCAATACTCTTAACAGTAGCAAGAATATCCTCCGGAGCAGCAATCATAATCTCCTTAGGTTCATAATTAATACTTTCTATCTCATAGCCTGTTCCCGGATTACCCTTGACATTTATATTAACCGGAACAGACTTGCTCGGATATATCTTTATCGTTGTATCAACACTTGTCTGACTTAATTTGATACGTTCGTTTACAACTGCTTCACCATATGCATCATATGCTGATATCTCACATTTTTTTACAACATCTGCAGAAATATTATCTACATTTACTTCTCCCGCTATCTCCACTATTTTGTTTACGGAGCTTTCAGGTCCTTCTACGGTAATAATGTTTGGAGTTGTTACTATCTCTCCAATAGCACATCCGTCCTTAGGAGTCCCTATAGTAGTAATCCTTAGAGGAAACTGTTTTTTTACCTTTTCCTCCAGACTTAATACCATTGTGTTATCCACGACAGTTATCGATATTTCATCTCCTGTGCTTACTCGAATCGGCTCCACCATAATTTGTACGGAATTGGTTATAGACATCTGTGACAAATCAGCTGTAGCTCTAAAATCCTTTGCAGAGAGCTTTTCGACAACTGAACGTTTCCCCTTGACAACCAGATCCACCGTACTGCCCTTTTGCACATCATATACCTTATCCAATTGCTCCAATGCTTCAGCATTGATAATCTCAACCGGTATATCGTCTATTCTGGCTGTAACCCTGGAGTCTGACACATTCATAACCACAATCCACAGAATAATGGCACATACTATTGACAGAATCTTTACACCGAGGTTATTAAGCATTTTTTTCTTCATGCTTTCTACCTCCTCTTCTCTTAGAAATACGTTTTGTCTGAGCCTTATTGCTCTCTCTCAGGCTTCCAAGCTGTTTTCTAAGTAGCTCAGGATCCAGCTTCGTATGAAGGACTCCTCCTACAGCAACAGATATAGCACCTGTTTCCTCAGACACAATAAGAGTCATACTGTCAGATACCTCACTTATACCAAGAGCAGCTCTGTGCCTGGTACCCAAATCCTTATCTATATCGCTTCTGCTTGTAAGAGGAAGGTAACAGGTTGCAGCAACCACTCTGTTGTTACGAATAATCACTGCGCCATCATGTAATGGTGTATTCTTCTCAAAAATATTTACAAGTAACTGGCTTGTTATATTGGCATCTATGTTGATACCTGTACTCTCATATTCTCCAAGTGCAACCTCCTGTTCTATAACAATCAATGCACCCGTCTTATTTTTTCCCATAGTTGTGGCCGCACTTACAAGCTCCTGTATAGTATGATCACTTACTCGTTCTTTTTTCTCACTATCGTCTCTAATAAGAACGTCTGTCAATATCTTCTTTCTTCCCAATTCTTCAAGCGCACGTCTAAGCTCAGGCTGAAACAGTATAATCACCGCCAGGATACCTACACTTATTGTATTCTTCAGAATCCATAATATAGTGTTCAATTTGAGCAAAAATGCAACTCCGGCAAAAGCTACTATTACAATTATGCCCTTAACCAATGTCCACGCTCTGGTTCTTTTAAACCACAGAATAACATTATACAGAAAATATGACAGTATTATAATCTCCAAGATATCCGTCAAGGTAATCTTGGGAATATAAAACCAGTCAAAATTTGTTGTAAATTCAGTCCATAGCTTTCGCAACATTTCCACCCCATTACATCCTTACTCTGCTACACCTACTGCGTTTTTTCCTCCGACATGGCTTTTTTTACTCTTTGAGCTGCATTCGGCGTATCATCAGTCTTTTGTGTTTTATCTGTTTTCTTATTATACTTAGGTATTGCCTGCACATAATAATAATATTCATCATCCTCAAACTGCACAGTTTCTTTTCGTGAATAATCCACTACATTCTTCACCACCTGAAGGCATAGGGCGATAACCAATCCGAGGAAGGTTCCGAGGAATACCTCTCCTCCATTTACCTCGACTTCAAGCTTGCCTCCGCATATCATGAAGAATATGATACTTACAACTGCACATACACCTATTCCAATATACCACGAATAGTTTATTGATAAACAGTAGAAAATATAACCAATTATAATAGCTGCCGCAAAAACAATAATCTGTACTAAAAACTGTTTATTGTCCTTAAATGCATCCAGCATATATTCATATGCCCTGAAATCATTATTCTTCGGCAATGTTTTAATAATATCGGCTATTTCTCTTACGTACTGTGACATAAAATATAGAGCTCCGCCAAAGGCTACAGGCACAACGCCTGTCATACCCGCAAACATCATAACAATCATTGGCACTGCATATACGAGATTCATGCTGTAAAGAACAGGAACCAAAAGAAGAATCCATGCAGAATCCGGGAATAACCTCACATATGTACAATACATAAAAAGCATTATTACAAAGAAAAGCAATGCAAGCTCTTTAGATACTGCAAGGACATTCAATAAAAGCACCATAGCGGTTATAAGAACCGTAACCTTATCTGAAACAAGTGCACATATAACAGACAAAAGAACTGTCATAACACTCTTATCAAAAAGCGGATCATATCCATAAAGCTTATTAATATACGTAAACATAATGTATATTACAACAAAACGGAAAGCCGGGCTTATTATCTCATCATATTTTCTTAAAAAGTCCCTTACCGTATCTCTAACATTTAATAATCCGGACATTTAACTATTTCTCCCTTCGTTGTTTCCATTAGTAGGTCTATTAGGTCTAACAGGTCTGTTGATATTGCCTTCATTATTTCTGGCCATAGGATTTTGATTACTTCTTGAATATGTATGATTTTCTCTTGACATATTCTGTGCCTGTTCTCTCCTGAGTCGCTCAAGCTGCTCTCTCTCCAGCTGCTTTCTTCTCTCCTGTATCCTCTGTCTGTCAGCCGCCGCCTGTCTCTCTCTAAGTTCCTTCTGTCTAGCCTGCTCAGCAAGTCTGGCAGCATTCTGTCTTATCTCATCCTGCTTTGCCTTATCCTGTTCAAGCTGCATCTGCTTAACCATTTCTGCACGTGATATGTGTCCGCGCTGTTCGCCTGCTGCAGTCTGTGCAGCGGTTCGTGCAGCCATGCCTCTGTCTGAACCGGCAGTCTTGGAATCACTTCCAGGCTTCATATCTACAGTACTATCCTCCACCACTTTTCCACGCTTTACAACACGCGGCTTCACATGATGCTTAGGACCGCCCTCAAGCTCTATAAGGTCTCGCAAATCCGAATTGTACTGTATCAATCCATCCTTTGCCCTGCTATATCTGAAGTTGTATACCAGAGTGGCTATAACAGCATATATAAAGCAAAACAAAACATACTTTCCAAGCAGACTATACATCAACTCAAAATAATCTACTTCACTGAATTTTGCCAATACATCTTCAAAATTTTCAAACACATAGTATGCTATGGTAGCCCAATATACTACCGTCGCCGATACAACGGTTTTCAGTACATTGTATCTTACATAATCACTTTGAAAATACTTACTATACACAAGACTTCTGTGCTTTTCATGCTTCTCAAATATCGAAAGCCTCGTCATCAGTCTTATCTTTTTCTCATCTAACACAATTTCACCTCGTAACTATTTCAATATATCTCTTTGACGCAGATAGCTCTCAATCATAGCTATCGTACCGTCAATGCCAAGCTTCATAACATCAAGACATATATCGTAATTTCCTGCTTTACCCCAGTCTTCACCGGTATAAAATCTCTGATATTCCCTGCGCCTGTTATCTGTCCTCTCGACAATATCCTTAGCCTTCTTTGTGGAAACCTCTCTTTTGGCTGCCATATTGGCAATTCTAAGCTCCTTGTCTCCTGTGAGGAATACACTTACCATATCCTCTCTGTCCTTAAGAGCATAATTACCGCATCTGCCAACTACAACACAGTCTCCGGATATAACTGCCGACATAGCAAGCCTTGGTTCCTTTCTATGGTCAGTAGTAAATGTATCAACCTCATCTGCCGGAATCTCCGAAAAGAAATAAGGATACTTCTCATAGATACCCTTTTCTCTCGCAAGCTCAAGCAGACTAGCACGATTGTAACAAGGAATATTCAATCTCTGACCAAGCTTGATTCCTATATCATCTGCATCACAGCCACATTCTCTGCAAATCGTTATTATCATACTGACCGCCTCCTTATCATCTGAATACTTCTATTATACAGGATAATAGTATTTAGATAAAGTAGAAATTGTTATATAAAGTCAAATATTTGCTCTGCTCTGTCGATAATTATCTGTGCACCGTGTTCTTTTAAGAAATCTCTTCCTCTAAAGCCCCAGCTTACACCTATCAAATCAAGACCTGAATTCTTAGCTGTCATAATATCCACGTCAGAGTCTCCTATATATACTGCATCAGTTTTATCTACCTTGAGCATTTCAAGTACAGCTTCAACACCGTCAGGATAAGGTTTTCTCCTTACTCCCTCTTTGTCACCTATGGAGGCATCAAAAAGGCCCTTAAAGTAGTCCTCGCACAGAGACTGAACTGCCGCATCAGTCTTATTTGATACAACGGCAGTTTTATATCCCATATCTCTTGCCTTCTGTATCATCTCACATATGCCCTCATATGGTCTTGACTTATCAGCGCAATGCTCCTTGTAATATGAAAGATAGGTCGCCAATACCTTGTCCTTGAGAACCTGGTCACTACCCTCAGGAACTGCCTTCTCTATAAGCACGGCAAGACCATTTCCCACCATCATACGAACCTCTTCAAGCGTGTGTGTAGGAAGCTTATGCTGCATTAGTGCATAATTTGTCGTATCAGTAAGGTCATCCAGAGTATTCAAAATAGTTCCATCCATATCAAATATAAGAAGCTTATATTTCATACAATTCACCTTCCAGTAGTAATATTATGATTTAGTTTATACATTTATCTCAGCCTTAACACCAAGTATATCCTTGTTTGCATCAAGTATAGGTCTTATAACCTCAGTTAAGAACTCTTCGGTCTGTTCAGGCGCCCTGCCCACAAAGTTCTTCGGTTCAAGTATAGCTGTAATCTCTTCCTTGCTCATGCCAAATGCCTCATCAGCTGCTATAAGGTCAACAAGGTTGTTCTCATTTCCATACTTCTTAACCTGCTCACCGGCCATCATAGAGTACTCTCTTATCTTCTCGTGAAGCTCCTGTCTGTTTCCGCCACGCTTAACTGCATCCATCATTATATTCTCAGTTGCCATGAACGGAATCTCTTTCATGAATCTCTGATAGATAACCTTGTCATATACAACCAGGCCGTCAACAACGTTGAGATAAAGGTCAAGTATACCATCTATCGCAAGGAATGCCTCCGGAACAGAGATTCGCTTATTTGCCGAATCATCAAGTGTTCTCTCAAACCACTGGGTTGCGGCAACGATTGCAGGATTAAGTGCGTCAACCATTACATAATTTGCAAGAGAAGCTATTCTCTCGCTTCTCATAGGATTTCTCTTGTATGCCATAGCAGATGAACCAATCTGGTTCTTCTCGAATGGCTCCTCGATTTCCTTCAGGTGCTGAAGCAATCTTATATCATTTGAAAACTTGTGCGCACTCATAGCTATACCGGAAAGCACGTTTAACACTCTCGCATCAACCTTACGTGAATATGTCTGTCCTGATACAGGATAACACTCATCAAAGCCCATCTTCTTAGCTATCATACCATCTATTTTTCTTATAGTCTCGTGGTCACCGTTGAAAAGCTCAAGGAAGCTTGCCTGAGTACCGGTTGTACCCTTTGAACCGAGAAGCTTCTGCTGACTTATCATATATTCAATATCATTTAAATCAAGGAGTAATTCCTGCATCCAGAGAGTAGCTCTCTTACCTACGGTTGTAGGCTGTGCAGGCTGGAAATGAGTAAATGCCAAGGTAGGCAAATCCTTATATTTCTCTGCAAAATCAGCAAGCTCATTTATAACATTTATAAGCTTCTTTCTGACAAGCTTTAATGCCTCTGTCATAATGATGACATCAGTATTATCGCCTACATAACAGCTTGTAGCACCGAGATGAATTATACCTGCTGCCTTAGGACACTGCTGGCCGTATGCATATACATGGCTCATAACATCATGTCTTACAAGCTTTTCTCTCTCCTTAGCCACCTCATAATTTATATCATCTACATGGCTCTTAAGCTCCTCTATCTGCTCATCAGTTATTCTCGGATTACCGTCTGCATCCTTAAGTCCTAACTCCTTTTCAGTCTCTGCAAGTGCAATCCAAAGCTTTCTCCATGTCTTGAATTTCATATCCGGCGAGAAGATATACTGCATCTCCTTACTGGCATATCTTTCTGACAACGGGCTTACATACTTATCATTGCTCATATCTTTTCTCCTTATTTTAAATGTTGTAATTATGTTTATCGGTTAGATTATGACTTTTTAAGGCATATTTGTCAAATGATTTGTCATTTTTTTATAGCATTATACATATGTTTTTGATATAATTAATGAAACTTTGCGTAAATTATAATAAAGTAAATGGAGGGTTACAGTATGCAGGACAAAAGAAAGCACGAGAGACTTCCTATAAAGTTGACTCTCGAGGTGTCAAAATTGTTTAAGCAGGATGGAGTTAATATAGATAACTTGGATGCTGAGATTGAGGTTTTTGACATATCAAAATCCGGAATAGGTTTTATGTCAGCAAGCAAGCTGCCTATAGATTACTATTTCAATGCCACACTTGAGTTTGAAGGCACAGCCGAGATAATATTATCAGTGGTAAAGATACTTTACTGCACAAAAATCGGTGATAGCGGATACAGATACGGATGCGAATTCATAGGTCTTCCATCTATGTATGACCATATCTTTGAAGAATACGCAAACCACATATAAAATCAGTTCCTTATCAATCAAAATGAGCCGTGGAAGTAAACGGCTCATTTTATTTTACCTATAATCTTTGTCTTAATACCTCATAGCATACTACTGCTGCCGAGGTTGCGGCATTTAACGATTCAACCTTCCCCTTCATAGGAATCCGGATAAGTCGGTCGGCAGTACTGCTTATCTCTTCGGATAATCCATTTCCCTCATTGCCAATTAAAAATGCCGAAGGCTTTGTATAATCATAGCCATAGAATTCGCCACCCGACAGATGTGTTCCATATATTGTGACACCGCGCGCCTTAATGCGGTCTATATCAGCTCTTAGGTCAGAAGCTACATATATAGGAAGTCTGAATACAGAGCCCATCGTAGACCTGATCGTCTTAGGATTATATATATCTACGCAGTCATTGCTTAGTATAATTCCGGTTACACCCGCGCCCTCTGAGGTTCTTATTATTGTCCCCAGATTACCCGGATCCTGAAGCTTCTCTATAATCAAAAGAAGAGGTGATTCTTTGGAAGCAAGAAGCGTATT
>CAMALN010000005.1 GCA_945836565.1 uncultured Lachnospiraceae bacterium | reverse complement strand
ATAGGGTCTTTCTTGTTCTCATATTGATTAACCGGGTGAAGAAGTCTTACTCCGTCCTCGTCTATATCCTTAGGCTCAGTCTTCTCTAATATTTTCTTCTCTACCGGTGCCATCCGGGCTACAGTATCCTTATCTTTAAGCTCATCAAACGGATTCTCCGTTATCTTACCTTCTGACACTTCATTTGACGCTTCCTCTGTCACACTTTCCTGATTTGAAGCTTCTACAGATGTATCTTCTATTATCGAGCTACCGTCTTCATATTCATCATACTCAGCAACACCTTCACCAAATGCCGAATCCGTAGTTGCATCATAATCCTCCGACATATTAAATGCCGAATCTGAATTCATAATATCCTCATACTGTGCCGCTGCATACTCCTCAAGCTCACTTCTTCTGTGCTTCTCATTATAAAGCTCATTTGCCAAAAGCTGGCTAAGCTCCATAATCTGAGAATATCTATCCTCTTTACTAAGCTCCCTGAGACCCGCCATCAGCTCAGCCTTATTATCAGCAATCATACGTGCTTTTTCCTCAAGCACATTTACCATTCTGCCATACTGATTATTGATGATATCATATGCCTCTGCAACTACATCAGTTACCTCAGTCAGCATCTCGTCAGTATATATAACAGATGCAGCATATATATCATGAGCTGTTCTGAGAGCCATCTTCTCCTCTTCAGCTAAGCCATCTTCTCTAAAACCGCCACCTATATTAGAGATTCTTTTTGTTACTCTGATGCGGCTTGCCGTCTGTTCTGCCTCGTATATTATATCCTCAGCTTCCTTCTTGGCTTCGTTTATTATTCTTCCCTTTCTGTCATTTACCTCTCGATATACGCGAAGCTCATTTGTAACAAGGCTGTCTAATTCCTTTAAGAGAAGAATGGTCTCGTCCTTGTTCACTGCAACCTTTCCTGATGAAAAGGTTACATTCTGACCATTTTCCACCATAGAAATAAGCCTGTCTATAATTACTTTACTTCTTCCTTCTTCCATAACAGTTCCTCAATAGTTTCTAACCAGTTTTTAATATTTTATAACCGATAATCTATTTGAAGCTGATAAGCTCCTCTGTAGACTTGCGTGGTACAGCATCCGGTGTAAACTTAGGGAAGCCCACAGGAATAAGTGCTGCAACTGTCTGTCCCTCAGCAAGTCCTATAATATCTGCCACCTTCGCATCATCGAAGATTCCAAGTATAACACTACCAACGCCCTTTTCCCATGCACTGAGGCAGAAGGTCTGTGCAGCGATACCTGCATCAAACATCTCCCAACGGTCGCCCTTCGATGTGGTAAAAGAGCCGTCTCTTTCATATCCGCATCTTTTGTTCACCTGGGACAATACCACCAGACACTGACACTGTGCAAGAGTCTTGATATTTCCCTCAAAGTCCAAAAGAGCCTCATCCTTAATCCTTGCAATAAGCTCTGCATCATATATTACATTGTATCTTACAGTCTGTGTATTCTTCCAGCTTGGTGCATTCTTCGCCAAATCGATAATCTCAGTCATAAGCTCCCTGCTTACAACCTCATCAGTATATCTCCTGACACTTCTTCTTGTTTTAATCAAATCTACTCCGTTCATGAAGCATTCCTCCTTGTATATTTTGTATATTGATTAGTTTTTTATTTTATGGTAAGCTTACCCTTACGAAAGTCAGATGAGTGGTTGCGGCTGCTTAACGCAGGTGAGGAAAGTCCGGGCTCCATAGGGCAGGATGCCGGATAACGTCCGGTGGAGGCGACTCCCAGGCCAGTGCAACAGAAATATACCGCCATATTCGTATGGTAAGGGTGGAAAGGCGAGGTAAGAGCTCACCGCTGTCCTGGTAACAGGGCAGGCTCTGTAAACCCCATCCGGAGCAAGACCAAACGCGGAACCATACAGCTGCCCGCTGTGTTCTCAGGTAGGTTGCTTGAGCCTTGTGGCAACACAAGGTCTAGATAGATAATCACTCTCGACATAACCCGGCTTACAGTCTGGCTTTCGTTTTTTTATTTGGTTCTGCCATTTTACAGGGTTTTCAAACCCTCTCCAAAATATATGTCATACCAGACAAGAAACATATACACTGTCCAAAGCTGCTTTGACATATCCTTCCTTCCGCTTCTATGCTTGTCTAATATCCTCATAAGCTCATCCGTATGGAAGAACTTTTCTGCATTCTCACTTGTAAATGCTGCCTTAAGCTTCTCATAATACTTGTCCTGTCTAAGCCATTTTGCTATAGGAACAGGAAATCCCAGCTTCTTCTTGCCGGCCACATCCTGTGGCAGATATTTCTCGGCGCATTTTCTGAAGGCATACTTTGTAGTCTTATCATGTATCTTGAACTCTGTAGGTATCCTTCTAGCCGTCTCAAAAAGCTCCTTGTCAAGAAACGGAACTCTAGATTCAAGTGAATGAGCCATACTCATCTTATCTGCCTTAAGCAGTATATCCCCGATAAGCCAGAAATTCATATCTATAAGCTGCATAGTAGTTACATCATCATAGCCGGCTTTTTCTGCCTTATCATAAACTTTTCCTGTTATTTTCTCGATATATTTTTTTGGCATTCCGTTTGGAAGCTTAAGTATTTTAGCTGCTTCCTTTTCCTTGAATCGGAATGCATTTCCCACAAATCTCTGTCTAAGCGGAGTACATCCTCTTATTATATAATTCTTGCCCTTTATATCCGGACATACAGAAGCCACGCCCTTCATAAATGCCTTTACAGGCTTCGGTATCTTCTTAAAGCCGGCAAGAGAAAATGGCTCATGGTATATATTATATCCGCCAAAGAACTCATCCGCGCCCTCTCCCGAGAGCACAACCTTTACCTGCTTTGCAGCCTCACGGTCTACAAAATATAGCGCCACACAAGAAGCATCTGCAAGCGGCTCATCCATATGATACTGCACGCTTGGAAGAACCTCCCAGTATTCCTCCGGTGTAATTGTCTTGTCGAAATTTTCAAGCTCAAGCTTTTTAGAGAGCCTCTTCGCATAATCTATCTCTGCGTATCCGTCATTCTCGAAGCCTACCGTAAATGTCTTGGTTCCGCTGTATCTGGCAACCAGATAGCTTGAATCAACTCCGCTCGAAAGAAGAGAGGCTACCTCAACATCACTTATCATATGATAGTCTACAGAATCCTTGGTAGCGGCGTCTATACGGGCAACCCATTCCTCCTCAGTAAGTCCCCTTTCAGGCTCATAGGTCGGCTCCCAATAACGCTTTATCTCCTTTTTACCTTCCTTAAAGGTCATATAATGACCCGGCATAAGCTTATATATACCTTTAAAAAATGTCTCTGGAAGAACTGAGTACTGGAATGTAAGATATGCCTGAAGTGCCTCGAGATTGATATCCTTCTTATAATCCGGGTGCTCCAATATACTCTTTATCTCAGAGCCAAATACCAGTGAATCACCAATTATTGCATAGTAGAATGGTTTTATACCGAAATGATCTCTCGCACAATACGCCTGTTTATTCACCTTATCCCAGATTACAAAGGCAAACATACCCCTGAGATGCTCTACAAGCTTTGTTCCATACTCCTTATAACCATAGATAAGGCATTCCGTATCCGAGTTATTCTGGAACTTATATCCCTTTTCGATAAGCTCTGCCTTTATCTCCTTATAGTTATATATCTCTCCGTTAAATACAACAACTATATCTCCATCCGCAGACTTCATAGGCTGTGTACCATTGTCAAGGTCAATAATGCTAAGTCTTCTGAATCCGAGACTTGCTCCCTCGTCTATATACTGACCTGCAGAATCCGGTCCTCGATGTATGATTTTATTCATCATATTGGTCAGGATATCTGAACTGTCATTTCTTTTTTTACCTATAAATCCGCATATTCCACACATAGTCTATCTCCTTAATGCATTTTAATATTATAAATCAAAGCAACCGCCACCTACAAACTCTCTTATTATGGAATTGTTCGGTATATTAGTGACCTCAAGTCCCAGGAAATAATCAAGGAATTTGAGTAATCTTTTCGCCTCATAATATTCCGGACAATTTCTCTGAACAGCAAACAGCAATGGTTCTGCATACTGCTTTATAACAGACAGCTCATATATTGCAGCCGAATTAAACATAACATCGGCTTCCTCCTGGAATGGGAAGATGTACTTTTCCTCACCTCTCCTGACAGAGCTCCACATGCTTATAGTCTGTCTGGCATCATTGCCTCTGGTCCTTGCATCCCTTACTATCCTTCTGATAAGTCTTCCGTCCGTAGTCGGTATTCTGTTGTGTTCATCTATATTAAGTGATGTGAGTGCACTTATATATATCTTAAATTTACTATCATCAGGAAGCCCGCTTGTCATAAGAGGATTTAATCCATGTATGCCCTCAGCCACCAGGACATCTCCTTCATTGAGCTTCATCGTCTTCCCCTTGTATTCCTTCTTACCTAAAGCGAAATTAAAGGTTGGTATCTCTACCCTCTCTCCTCGAAGCAGTCTGGACATATCAGAATTAAAAAGCTCCAAATCCATAGCCTCTATGCACTCGAAATCGTAGTTTCCATCCTCATCTCGCGGAGTATGCTCACGGTCTACAAAATAATTATCCAAGGCCAGTGGATATGGTCTTAAGCCATGAGCTCTAAGCTGTACACTAAGCCTGTGGGAAAATGTTGTCTTGCCGGATGAGCTTGGTCCTGCAATAAGAACTATCTTCTTATCTCCTGCCTTAATCATATCAGCTATCGCCGCAATCTGCTTTTCCTGAAGTGCCTCCTGTACAAGCATAAGCTCCCTTATGCTGCCGTCTGTTATAGCTTCATTTAGGTCTCCTACATTTGCAAGATTAAGCATCCTGCTCCACTTATCTGTAGTTTTAAGCACATTTGAAAGCTTTGGCATAGGCTTAAACTCCGGCACTACCTCAGGCTCTGCCTTTGAAGGTGACATAAGCATAAAGCCCTCATCATGTAAGAGTAAATCAAATACCTTAAGATAAGCAGTGGAAGGAACCATATAGCCGTAGAAATAATCCTCGTATCCATCCAAGCTATATATATTTGCCTTAGATACACGTCTGTATGAGAAAAGCTTTTCCTTATCGGTCATTCCCTGTGCCGCAAATCTCCTTATAGCCTCGTCAGTGCTCACGCTTTCCTTGCTTATAACAATGTCCTGAGCAACCAGCTCCTGCATTCTGGCCTTAACCTTATCGAGCAGGGTCTGGTCAAGTACACAGCTGTCACTGCAAAGCTTACAATAATAGCCCTTTCCAAGCGAATACAACACCTGCACTCTGTGATTTTGCTTACCGCCCAACACATCCGAAAATGCTTTAACCATTAAAAGCGTAAGGCTTCTCTTATATGTATCCATGCCTATAACAGAAGACTTGGATACCAATTCAAGCTCGCAATCAGCATCCAGCATAGTATTAAGCTCACACAGCTTTTTATCCTTGAACGCCAAAACATATTTATATTTATCCTCCGGCATACACATTTCTATCAGCTCAGATATATGAGAAAATCTATCTATCTCCTGATTATTTCCATTCAATAAAACCCTTATCTTCTCCATGCGCCACATCCTCCATATATAATATCCGCCTATACCACCGTATATACCATGCCTGTATCAGCAACGATTATCTCTGTATCCGGCATGTAATCCTTCAAATATCCATACATATATTCCAAAAAAATCTTCTCAAGTCCATAATGCGAAGCATCAATTATTGCCAATCCACTCTCAAGTGCATCTATACCCTCATGGTGTCCTATATCCCCTGTTATAAGACATTGTGCTCCTGCCGCAATGGCATGGTCTATCATGGATTTGCCCGAGCCCGGAGATATCGCTATCTTATCGACCACTCTTTCAGTCTCGCCAAACAATAAAACCTGCTCCAGAGAAAAAGCTTCCTTGACCTTATCACAAAGCTCCGCCAACGAGGATGTCTTATCGAGAATCCCTACCTGTCCGATACCCTCACCCATGTAGGTCTCCTCCAGTACATATGGCTGCTTTAAGCCAAGCTTTTTCGCAGCATATTTCGCCATACCACCCTTGGTATCAAAATTAGTATGCATCGCATAACAGGCTATACCGGACTCAATAAGCATAAGCAGCTTCTGCCCCAAAACAGTAGAATCATCTACCCTGTTTATCTTCCCGAATATCATAGGATGATGACTTACTATCATATCTACCTGCTCCTGCACCGCAAATGCACATACATCCACCGTAACATCAACTGCCAAAAGAAGTTTTTTTACTTCTCTATCACGTCTTCCTACGAGCAATCCCACATTATCCCAATCCATCGCATATTCCGGTGGTGACTGCTTCTCCAATATTTTAATTATATCACCTGAAACCATAATATATTCCCCCGAATCACGAGCATCAAACTATCTGAGCATACATCAGCTATACCTTGCAAGTGCTTCCTGTATCATCTCAAATTCCCGTTCGAGCTCTTTTTTTCTAGACAATGATTTTTCTGTGTCATAAGCTTCAAGCCTTCCCTTTATCTCCTCAAGCTTTTCTCTCTCATACAGAAGATACCTCTTTAACACTTCAGACCTTTTGCTTAGAAGCATCGGTCCGTATAAAAGCTCTACCTCATTGGGTCTATCCGACGCCGTCCCTCTTACAGCACGTATAACCGTATAATATTTGCCCTCATCGATAAGCATCTCCTCATCGGCTATAACGTAACCTATTTCATATATATATTCCCTAACCTTATCTATATCGGACTGAGGCTGTAGTATAAGCTCTATATCTCTATTGAGATGTTCGCCTCCGCGCCTTATTATGTCAACCATAAGAAGTCCGCCCATACCCGCTATTACAGCAGCCTGAGCTTCCCCCGGTATAAGGCTTTCAAATCCATCAGACATCCTTACATCTATGTAATCTGTAAGCCCATAGTCCTGCACATTATTTCTTGCAATATCTATCGGCCCCTTACGAACATCCATAGCTATAACATTTTCTGCTATACCCTTTTTCTTCAGATATATAGATACATATGCATGATCACAGCCGATATCCGCCACCTTAAGATTACATCCCGATAGGGCGACCATATCGGCCACTGCCTGCATACGCCTTGACAGCTTTATATCAGTCATATACTAGTTATTCTCCTCAAGGAAATCCTTAAGCTTACGGCTTCTGCTTGGATGTCTGAGCTTTCTAAGAGCCTTAGCCTCAATCTGTCTTATTCTCTCTCTGGTAACCTGGAATTCCTTGCCAACCTCCTCGAGAGTTCTCGCTCTTCCATCCTCAAGACCGAATCTAAGCTTGAGAACCTTCTGCTCTCTCTCAGTAAGTCCCTCTAATACATTCATCAATTCCTCTCTAAGACAGGTATATGCAGCTGCATCAGCAGGTACAGGTACATTATCATCCTGAATAAAGTCACCGAGATGACTATCCTCCTCCTCACCTATAGGGGTCTCAAGAGAAACAGGCTCCTGAGATATCTTCAATATCTCACGTACTCTGTCTACAGGAATACCCATCTCCTCTGCAATCTCCTCAGGAAGCGGCTCTCTTCCAAGCTCCTGCAGAAGCTGTCTGGAAACTCTGATAAGCTTATTTATAGTCTCAACCATATGAACCGGTATTCTTATGGTTCTTGCCTGATCAGCTATTGCTCTGGTTATGGCCTGACGTATCCACCAGGTAGCATAAGTAGAGAACTTGTAGCCCTTTCTGTAATCAAACTTCTCTACAGCCTTAATAAGACCAAGATTTCCCTCCTGAATCAAATCAAGGAAAAGCATGCCTCTACCAACGTATCTCTTGGCGATACTTACAACAAGTCTGAGGTTAGCCTCAGCAAGCTTCTTCTTTGCTGCCTCATCACCCTTTTCCATTTTCTTTGCAAGCTCTATCTCCTCCTCAGCACTCAGAAGAGGAACCTTACCTATCTCCTTGAGATACATCTTCACAGGATCTTCTATATTGATGCCGTCAGGAACATTCAAATCTATCTGCTCGATATCAGTTTCTCCGTCAAGCTCTTCTGCAAGAAGCAAATCATCATCCGGTCCGAGCTCATCGTCATCATCGGCTGTAATATTCAATACATCAATATTATTCTTAGCAAGAAAGTTGAAAATTCTTGTCATATTACTTTCATTGAGCAACGCCGGGTCAGCATTCTTCATAAAATTAATTATCTCTGTATCCTCGATAACGTTCTTCTTCTTACCGTATTCATATATCTCATTTAGCTTCTTCTGGAACTGCTCCTCAAGTACAGGGTCCTCCATAGGCTTATCTAAAAATTCCTCGTAATCATCGAGCTCCATATCGTCCATAGCAGCATTCATTATTTCCTCATCCATATCGAAATCGTCCATAATATCCATATCTCTGCTATCTGCCTTCTTTGAATTAACATCATTTGATTTTGACTTTGCCATAAATTTTCTTCCTTCCATTGCGTTTTATATTTTTCCCATTACCTTATCGAAATATGCATCTTACATGCTCTGGTTCGCTCATTCATAAGCTCACTTATTTTATCGACATCATTGCCCGCGTGCTCCATCTCATAAGCTATTCTCTCAAGCTTAAGCTTACGCACAACCTCATTCAGGGCCTTTTCCTTCTCCTCCAAAGAGGTTTCAAACGGCAATTCTGTCTGAAGTGCATTTCCAACCAGCGTCTGTTTATCCACATCATCAAACATATTTATAATCTGTGCGGGATAAATCTGACCGGTATCCCTATACTGTTCAAGCATTATACTCACTATCCTTCGATAATCCTCATCCAGAAAGTCCTTTTCCTCTATAAATCCCTCCAGCCTGCTAAAGAGCGACGGATTCTTAACAAGCCAGGTCAATAATAATCTTTCGCCCTCATGCTTTACATCATCCTTTGACTGAACAGCTACGGTCTTAGGCGGTCTGTCCTCATCATTCTCAGAAAAGGCGGGAGCGGACTCCATGATAAGCTCACCGTATTTACTTACCTTCAGCTTAAGCTCATGCTTATCTATACCGTATGTATCTGCCATCAAATCTATATAACCCTGTCTTGTAACCGGATCGGGAAGCTCCGACAATGTCTTCGCCACCTCATTTGCGAATTTACCCTTTTCTTCAGGGATACGCATATTGTAGGTCTTTGCCTTGTGCATAAGCTCAAACTCTATCCCGGTCACAGCATTATTGATTCTTTCCTCATAGGCCTCCTTGCCGAGAGCCCTTATGAACTCATCCGGGTCCTTATGCGGCTTCATATCTATTACTCTCGCATATATACCAACCTGTCGCAGCAAGGCTATATTCTTTAAGCTTGCCTTCGTTCCTGCATCATCACTATCATATGCAAGATATACCTCATCAGTAAATCTCTTAATAAGATTAGCCTGATTATATGTAAAGGCTGTTCCAAGTGACGCCACGGCGTTATCAAAGCCTGCCTGATGCATCGCAATTACATCCATATATCCTTCACACACTATAATTCCGCGCCGCTTCGACTTCTTCGCTATGTTCATAGCGAACAAATTATGTCTCTTATTAAATATCAACGTATCTCTGGTATTTAGATATTTGGGCATTCCATCACCCAAAACTCTTCCTCCAAAGGCTATAACCTTGCCATTTATATCAGCAATAGGAATTATAACCCTGTTCCAGAATACATCAGTCGCACCCTTATTCTCACTTATATCTATAAGTCCTGCATCCTTTAATGTATTGTCATCAAAGCCCTTCGAATTCAGGTATGCTCTCAAGCTGTTACCATACTTGTCTGCATATCCCAGACCAAAGGCATCTATAATATCCCTCGTAAGTCCTCGCTTTTCAAAATACTGCCTCGCAAGCTCAGCCTGTGGAGTCTCAGTCAGGACATAATGGTAAAAGGCAGCCGCAGACCTATTCGCTGCTCTAAGCTTTACCCGGTAATTTTCCTTTGCCCTTTCTTCCTTCGACATATCCACCTCAGGCAGGGCGTATCCCACTCTTTCTGCAAGCAGCTTAATGGTCTCGGGAAAGGTCAAATTTTCATATTCCATTATAAATGTATATACAGTTCCACCCTTATGACATCCGAAGCAATGATACAGCTGTGTATCCCTGTTTACTATAAATGACGGTGTCTTCTCATGATGAAACGGACAACAGCATTTGTAAGAATTACCCTTATGGGAAAGACTTACATAGCCGCCTATGACATCTACGATATCATTTCTTGCCCTTACCTCTTCTATAACCTTATCGTCATAATACAAATCGTATCACCCCAATATATTAGTTTTCCCATGATTTAGGAAGGAAGAATTCCTTAGCCTTTGCTACAGCATAATTATCCGTCATGCCGGCTATGTAATCACATACTACTGTTTCCTTATCCTCTATCCCTTTTTCTATGTAACTGTAATAGTCCAAAGGCAGCTTCTCACAATGCTTCATATACTCATCAAAAAGCATCTCGACTACCAGCTCAGCCTTTATCTCCTCATCCTTTGCTACCGAATTGGTATACAAATTTTCGAACATAAATCGTCTGAGCTTCATAAACTTATCATAATACTCCTCCGGAAATACTATATCGTCCACATCAATGCTGGCATTTACAATAGCATGTATAATATTGTTTATCCTGTCTCTTGTTGAATTCCCTAAAATTTCAGTACAATCTGTCGGAAGTATTTGTTCTGTAAGTATCCCTGCACGTATACCATCATCAATATCGTGATTTACATAAGCTATCTGGTCGGAAAACTTTACTATCTTCCCCTCCAGGGTCGCCGGCTTACCACTACTTCTGTGATGAAGTATTCCGTCTCTCACTTCTTTTGTAAGATTGAGCCCCTTTCCATTCTTCTCAAGCTTTTCTACCACTCTTACACTCTGTTCATTATGTCGGAATCTCTTAGATGAACATCTATCTAAGGTTCTCTCCCCTGCATGTCCAAACGGTGTATGACCCAGGTCATGTCCAAGTGCAATTGCCTCAGTCAGATCCTCATTCAGCCTAAGTGCCCTGGCTATGGTCCTGCTTATCTGTGCAACCTCTAAGGTGTGAGTAAGTCTTGTCCTATAATGGTCGCCCCCGGGTGCAAGAAAAACCTGTGTCTTATGCTTCATCCTGCGAAACGCCTTGGAATGAATAATCCTGTCTCTGTCACGCTGGAATTCTGTCCTGATATCGCATTTTTCCTCTGCGATATCCCTACCCTTTATTTTATCACTAAAACTTGCACAGTCTCGAAGCATCATATGCTCCTGCTGTTCTGTATATTCCCTTATTAACAAGCCTTGTCCTCCATAAAAATCCACCAATCGACACACTCCAATTATATTATTCCACATAAAGCTCAAAAATACTTTTTTATTTTCAAATTAATCAAAAAAGAGCCTCTTTATTACAAAAAGACCCTTTTCTTGAATTATAAATATTATTTTACTGCATTAATCCTCTTTTATTCAGCTCTGTCGCCATATCAAGTATGCTAAAGTCCTGCCACATACTGTCTGTAACGGCATCCGAATCACTTGCAAGCTCAGCAAACCATTCATTCTTTATAGTATTATACTTGGCATCGAGATATTCAACTGCAAGAGTGTATGCATATCCTTCCTTAACTGACTCATCATTTTCAGTAAGAAGAACAAGGACATAATATCCCAGCTCAGAGCTGTATACACTAGAGGACTGTCCTATCTCCATAGTCTCAAGCTCTGCATCTAATGCATCACCGAACATGCCTATATAGCCATCCTGCTGCAACGAATATGCTTCTATTCCATACTTTTCAACTACTGCTTCATAGCTCTCACCATTTTCTAATTCCACTTTAGCCTGCTCAGCCTTAGCTTTTTGTTCCAACTTAGCTTCTTCACTAAGCTGAATATAGCTTCCGTTTGCATCCGTTGCCGGTTCATCATTCTCATCCACTTCAATTGTAGGGAACAATATTCTATAAACAGTAACAAAATTTTTATCCGACATCCTGTTTTTGTAATCCTCAGTGAGTTCCTTACCTAAAGCATTTCTCAAATCATTTTCGTACTTATCTGTGTAACAGTCTTCTGTAAATACCTTTTCGATAGTCTCGTCTGTTATTCCATAAGCGTCAAAATAATCCTGCGGAACATAGCTCTTAAAGCTTGATATAAGCTTCTGCTTGACCTCCTCATCAGACTCAGTAAACTCCATATTTTCAGCAATTGCCTTATCGTATACGACCTTCGTATCAATTATCTCATTTATAACAGACTGCTTGACACTCGCCTCGTCACTTACGACATCGCTGTAATACAGTTGCCCTGAAAGCAATCTGAGTGTAGCACGCATCATAAGCTCGCCCTCTGATACCTCATATCCGGCAATATTTATTGTTTCTGACTTTGTATCCGCATTTTCTGTATCCTTCGTCTTACCACATGCTGTACATACTACAAGAGATAATACGAGAAGTATACCCACTACAATTTTTTTATTGAAATTTATCTTTTTCATATCAACCTCCATCAAGACATATCTTCGACATTATATATCGTAAAAGCAATTCTGTCGATAGTCTTCACAGATTATTCATTCTTATTTATTTATCAATTTTTCCATTTTGTCTATATATTATGTCTATTCATCTACATCAGATTCGTCCGCGGTCTCTGTCGCATCTATTGCGTCCGTCTTATCTATCGCATCTGTTTCGTCTGTATCATCATCAGCAGGATTGTTATAATTTACTGCGATGCTCTTTTTCTCGTTTGTTTTTTTATTCTTATTAGTTTTTCTTTCCTCCTGCTGCTCCTTCTCCTTTGTCTCCATAGCCTCTTCTATCTTTGCAAAGAGCTTGTTTATTACAAATGAGCCTGCATATGCAAGTACAGCAACTAGAATAACAAGCCAAAGCACCCACGTATAATACAGAATAGTTTTATTGGTTGCATAGAGTGCTATAGGAATAGCCCAGATAAAGAACAGATACAGCCAGCTTCCCAGATTTGATATAGCTATAAGAAACGCATTCTTAAACATATTTGCCGTTGTATTCTCATATCTTGCTATCATCGGAAATAACAATGGCAGGGTAAAACTAAGATATATTGCTATAAATGCCATAATAACCAATATGACAGAATATCCAATTCCTGTTATGCCAAATGAGGCAACATAAAGTACATAAAGTATAGCCGCAAAGACAAGCACTACAATCCATGCTTTTGTAGCAGGCTTAAAATTATCCTTAAAGGCCTTCCAATAGCCCTTCCACAAGGTAGTCTCCTCATCCTTTGCAAGCTTAATTGTATATGCATAAAGTGCTGTCACTGCAGCACCGATAGTTATTATCGGAACACAAGATATAATAAATAGTAAATTCAAAAAAAATAAATCGCCAAACTTGTCGATTTTCTGAAAAATAGTAAGCTTCTCTTTTTTCTCATTTTGTGACATAAATTTCTCCTAAAAATCAAGGTGCACATAATGTGCACCTTGATGAAAATATTAACCCTTTACAGCTCCGACTGTCATACCTGATACGATATTCTTTGATAATAACAAATATACAACGATAACAGGTAAGATAGAGCAAGTAATGAACATATAAACTGTACCCATATCAAACTTAAGGAAGTCAGCTGAACGAAGAAGTGCTATCAAGATAGGCAAAGTCTTCTTATTATCGCTCTTAAGTACGAGAGCCGGAGTGAAGTAGTTATTCCAGCTTCCTACGAAAGCGAATATCGCCTGAACGGCAATTGCCGGCTTCATAAGTGGAAGAGCAATCTTGCTAAAGATTAAGAACTCTCCTGCACCATCTATACGTGATGACTCGATAAGCTCCATAGGTAACGCACTATCCATAGACTGCTTCAGGTAGAAGAATGTTACCGGTGAAGCAATTGAAGGAATAATCAATGGAATAAAGCTATCCATCAGGTGCATCTTGTCTATCAACTGAATGAAACCAAGAGCTGTTACCTGAGTAGGAATCATCATGATTGCAAGTATAAACATGAACATAAACTTCTTAAGCTTGAAATCGTATGCATATATAGCAAACGCTGTCATGGTTGAGAAATATGTGCTCAAAAATGCTACAAGGGCAGCTATAATAAAGCTGTTAAGTAAACCTGTAAATATAGGCTGAGTACCGTGAATGATACTCTTAAAGTTCTTTAATGCGTACTTACTAGGAATCAAAGTGAAACCTCTGTTCAACTCTGCATGCGATCTTGTTGAGTTGATGAAAAGTACGTAGAACCAGAACAGACACATGATTGTAACCAATACAAGTACTACATATGCAATAACACGTCTAGTACCTACTGGAATACCTTTTTCTTTCTTCTTATCCATACTTATCCTCCTCTCTACTTATCGCCCTTAGTATTGAATCTAAAGATTATCAAACTCAAAATACCAGTAATAAAGAACAGGAATACAGATAATGCACCACCCATACCGTAGTTCTTACTGTACAAGTGCTTATTCAAGAACATAATAAGTGTCATAGTAGTTCTTGTTGGCTGACCGGTTCCGTTTGTCAAAATCTGTGGTACATCGAACATCTGGAGACCACCGATCATTGATGTAATCATAACGTAAACCAAAATTGGTCTTAAGATTGGTAATGTAATCTTGAAGAACACCTGATTAGATGTTGCTCCATCAACCTCGGCTGCCTCATATAACGAAGTATCGATACCAAGCATACCGGCAAGTAAAAGAATTGTTGTATTACCAAACCACATTATAAAGTTCATAAAGCCTACCAAGCCTCTTGCTGAGCCGGTATGTCCAAGGAACTTATACGCTTCCTTAAAGATACCTAAATCAACAAGCATAGAGTTAATAGGTCCAATATCCGAGAACAATGTGAAGAATAACATCGCAAAAGCTGATGCCATTATAAGGTTAGGTAAGTAAATAACCGTCTGGAAAAATGGTTTTCCTTTCAAATGTAAGCTTGGGTTTGAGAACCATGCCGCAAGCAATAATGATAAGAGAATCTGTGGAATAAATCCGATAATCCACATTACCATAGTATTTTTGAAATACTTCCAAATCTCTCCACCCTTAAACAGTGACTTGTAGTTATCAAGACCAATAAAATTCGGTCCTATCTCAATAATTCCATCAAAGAAATGCTTGAAAAAACTGTTATAAAAAGTTGATATCAGTGGAATTAACTGGAAGATTATGAATACAACCAAAAATGGGACTAAGAATATGTATCCCCAACGGTTATAGCGTACTACATTTTTGTTCTGACTTCTCATTCTATAACCTCCACCAAATTTTTTTGCTTTTCCTTACCAGAAGAGACATAAAAAGCGTGTCTGCTTGGCTTGTGCCAAACAGGCACGCATATTTTATATGCCTATTTAGTTATAAGCAATCAACAATTACTCTACTGTAATAGCTGGGTACTTCTCCTGAATGTTGCTCTTGAATACCTCAATAGCCTCATCGTATGAAGCGTAGTTACCCTGGAAGTAATCTGTCATAACGTTCTGGAACTCCTCGTTACATCCCTGATCGTATGAAGAAATGTTTGAAAGGTCGATCTTCTCAACACCCTCGCAGAACATTCCAAGTGCGTTCTGTCCGCCAAGTACAGCATCACCGTAAGAAGTATCAGCTGCCATAGCCTCCATAGCTGACTTGTTGTTAACGAAATCGTTATCATCCTTAACGATACCAGTCATGATGTCAACGTTAGTTGTAAGCTGTCTCATAATGTCAGCTACGATTGTTGGGTTATCAGTTCCTGTTGCTGCACAGATCCATGTACCACCCCAGAAGAATCCCTCTGGTCCTGTAGTTGCTGCCCAACCACCTGCATGTGCGATTGACTTCTCGTCATCTGCAGCCATACAGAAGTCGATTAACCAAGCTGGTCCAAAGTAAGCGAATACCTTTCCTTCTGGATAGAAACCAGTGCTCCACTCATCTCCCCAAAGACCGCCAGTAGTAGTCTGTCCAGCCTCGTAAGAAGCCTTCTCTGCCTCAGCCCACTCCTTGAATCTTGGATCGATGTTAAGCTTTCCATCCTCAACCCACTTGCTTGATACGTTGTTAGAGTATACACGATATGAATCGTTTACAGTAGCTGTAAGCTTATAGCCCTTAGCCTTGAGCTCAGCACCAGTAGCATAGAATGTTGCCCAATCCTTTACATGCTCCTGAACTGTAGCTGGGTCATCTGTTCCCCACATATCCTTAGCAACATCTCTGCTGTAGATAAGAACACCAGGGCAGGCCTGCCATGAAAGACCCTTAAGAACTCCGTTTGAGTCTGTCATAACGTCCTTAGTATACTGATACTGCTCAGCGAGCTCTGCATCTGTAATACCAAGATCTGCTACTGACATAGTGTAATCAGTGTCTACATACTTGAGTGCGTAGTCAGCCTCTACAAGGAACATATCAATCTTGTCATCTGCTGCTGCTGACTCCTGGTTCAACAACTGCTGGTCAAGGTTGTTCTGATAAGCGTTATCTGTAGATGGAGTGATGTTCCACTTTACGTCAACATCGCCGATCTTACCAGATGTAGCGTCAACCTCCTCATATCCTGGATAGTGAGCAGTTACTCTTGACTTGAACTCCTCATTCCAGCAATAAATGTTGAGTACCTTACCCTCATCAGCTGTAGCAACTGGAGCATCTGTAGCATCTCCGCCTGTTGCTTCAGTATTTTCAGCCTCTGTAGTAGGTGCTGCTGTTGTTGTGTCGTCTGACTTCTTATCTCCACAAGCTACAAGAGAAAGTCCCATTGCAACTGCTAAAGAAAGAGCCATAGCCTTTTTGATTTTTTTCACAAAAAACCCTCCTTTAGATAAAATAATGTGTTTTCCTCTTTAACGCACTTTTCGTCAAATTACACAACCGAAATTATATAATTATCAAAATATGTACATTCAGAGGTAGTTTAGGGGAATCATCAAGTGATTCACCATATTTCCTTTGTCATAGCATTCCTAATGACAATGGTTATTATAGGACATAATAAACAATAATGCAAGCATTTTTTTACAAGTTTATTGTGATATATACCTATAACTTATAAATACTGTACAAAACATCAAAAATCCGACCGTTATTCTAGTGAATTTGTATAGT
Organism: uncultured Lachnospiraceae bacterium; assembly: GCA_945836565.1. Classification (GTDB taxonomy): domain Bacteria; phylum Bacillota; class Clostridia; order Lachnospirales; family Lachnospiraceae; genus Coprococcus_C. The sequence goes on along the minus strand of CAMALN010000005.1, from coordinate 5,345 downwards.
CTGAAATCAATTTTGCAAGCTCCTTTGGATTATATGTTATAAGCTTCTCCGGACCGGATATTTCCTCTATTGTGATATTTCCGGTTCTTTTATTCTTATCCTCTACATATGTCCTGTAATAATCATTATAGCTCGCTACAGGGTCATATTCCTCACCCTGCTCCGTAACCTGATTATACAGCTCCTGCATATCCGCACTCTCATGAAGATACGGGTCCATAAAAGGATTCGCATATATCAGATACATCGGCGTAGCTTCAGGCCATGGCTCAGCTGCAACAAGCTTGGCATTCTTGACAATCTGCTTATCCTCATTATACATTCCCTTTGTATAGAAACGGTTTGATACAAGAGCATTCCTTACAGTCATCTGTCTTTCGGTATATAAGCTGAAATCATTTGACGGATATATTGAGCTTGCATATCTGTGTGCACCGCATTTCACCAGAGTTACCAAAAGCTTATTACTCATATTACAATACGCATCATCTTCAAGCTCCGTATACTGGTCAGGAAAGAACATATGAAGTCCCACAATCGCCTCAACCTCGTCCGGATACCTGTTAGCCCAATGAATCGCCATAACACCGGCAGCTTTCTCCGCAACCACTATATAGCTTTTTCTCTCTGACACAGCCTGTACAGCCTGTCTTACCTCATCAAGCATAGCATCAATGCTCTTATCCGCATCGTAATCATCGCTGAAGCCATATCCGCTTCTGTCTACATATATTATCTCATAATCCTCCAGCTCATCAAAAAGCGGAGAAAGTGTCACCGCATTGTCTATAGACTTATTTGAATGCACGAACACCAAGGCCTTGTCCTTTGTCTCGTCACCTCTGTGAATCACATTTAAATCATGTCCGTTTACATTTACCACCTCTCCCGGCGGTACAAGATACTGTGCTTCCTCCTTCTTAAGACTCGAATGTCTTACTCCTGCTATAATAAGAAGTGCTCCTATAGTCAGTACAAATGCCAGTATAACAACAAGCAATACCTTCAAAAGTAATTTCCAGAAAAAATTTTTTTTACGCATATGAAACCTCTTTCGTCAAAACAATATGCTTCGTAACGAAACATTCTAAGGTATTATAGCAGAATGAATGGTATATTTCAAATATATCACTTTGACTAATATGACGCAGCTGCATCGCAACTGCTGATTTTACTTTATATTAACTCTGAAAATTTCTGTATATTCATTTTCTCTACATAAGTACAATTTTATTTATTCAACATTCCTTTTTCCATACAACTATCCATTTCTTTACTTTTTCACCATTTCTTCACTATTTATAGCTTTAATATATTTTCTTATTATGTTAGAATAACTTTCGTTACTTATGCAGTTTCTAGGAGGAATTAATATATGGCGGATGAAAACAAAGAGCAAGTACAGGATGTTGGGGATAAGATAGAGGTTGAGGCGAATGCCGATAAAGCAGATAATGCTGCGGATAGCATTTCAGAGAATGAGGATTCCGAAAAAAAAGCTTATGAAAAAAATGCTTCTGAAAATAAAGCTTCACGTGTTAACGGGGAGAATAAGCTTGAGCTGCACAGCATGAGCCGCAGGGAGAGAAAGCGTTTCAAAAAGGAGCAATACAAGGAATATACGAGTGATATGACAAAATCACAGAAGCTACGATATTTCTTTGATTACTACAAATGGAACATCATCATACCTGTAATAGTATTAATCTTCGTTTCATATCTTGGTGTTACAATATATAAGAATACACGACCGGTAGGGCTTGCTTATGTAATATTGAATGCAGAAAATAAGGATGCTATAAACACTTCCTTTGAAGAGGATTATCGGGAATACTTCGAATTATCGGATGACAGCAGATTTCCTTCCGCCTTCAATATGAAGATAGACTTTGATTATTATCTTGAGAATGCAGAATATGTACAGACAAGCAACAGTACAGATTACAACATTCTTTCAACGCAGTGCGAGATTGGTGAATATGATGTTATCATCACAGACGAAAAGGGACTAAAATATTGCAGCTATAGTAAAATTATAAAGCCGCTTAAGGGATACCTTGACGCTGATGCCTACAAGGCGCTAAGTGATTATATGTACGATTCAATCAATCCAAACGGCGACTATGAGCCTTATGCAATCGATATAAGTGATACAGAATTCGCCAAAGGCTTAAATACAGGATATGATAATATATATCTGTGCTTCCCGGGTGCCGAGAAGCAAAATAAAAGGAATTCATTCAGACTTATAGAATATATATACGGTATAAAATTAGCTTACGAATAATCCCGAAAGAAAGTACAAAAGGAAGCTGAGCATTATACTAAAAATAAACACTATACAGCAAATGCCTCGCTTTTTAGCGAGGCATTTGCTATAACCTTATTAAATAATAAATCCAACCTTTTTCTTAACCTTACGCAGGGTCTTATTTGCATAATAAGCAGCCTGTTCAGCATTCTCTTTTATTATTCTGTCAATGTATGCTTTATCCTGCGAAAGCTCCTTAAAACGCTCCTGTAGCGGCACAAGCTTTCCTGCAACAGCCTCTCCGACATGTTCCTTAAGCACACCATATCCCATACCATCGAACTCATTAAGTGCTTCCTCTACAGTTATTCCGGTTACGGCACAATAGATATCGATAAGATTCTTGATGCCCGGCTTATCATCACTGTATGCAATAAATCCATCTGAATCCGTTACCGCCTTCTTGAACTTTCTCATTATGGTATCCTTATCATCCAAAAGTGATATCGAGGCATTTGGATTCTCATCCGACTTTGACATCTTCTTGGTAGGGTCCTGCAGGCTCATAATCTTGGCTCCGGTCTGACCAACATATCCCTCAGGTATGGTAAATACATCACCGTATATACCATTGAAACGATTTGCTATATCTCTCGTTATCTCAAGATGCTGCATCTGATCCTTTCCAACAGGTACATAGTCTGCCTGATAAAGCAATATATCTGCTGCCATAAGCACAGGATAAGTGAATAATCCGGTATTGATGTTATCAGCATGCTTTGCCGACTTATCCTTGAACTGCGTCATACGATTCATCTCACCCATATAGGTGTAGCAGTTAAGTATCCATGCAAGCTCAGCATGTGCCGGCACATGTGACTGGAAGAATATGCAGTTTTTCTCCGGGTCAAGACCTGCTGCTATATAGAGCATAAGAAGTGTTCTGGCATTCTTTCTAAGCTCTGCCGGATCCTGTCTTACTGTGATTGAATGTAAATCCATGATGCCGTAGAAGCATTTGATACTGTCATCATCACTTAAATCCACCCAATTCTTCAACGCTCCGAGATAATTTCCAAGTGTAATTATTCCTGTTGACTGCATGCCTGAAAGCATGACCTTCTTGCCATCTATCATAAAATCATCTCCTTAATCATTTTCTTCTGTAGGCATATTCATAACCTGACGCTTTCTGGCAAGCTCATCATTTGCAAGATACTCGTCATAGGTTGTCTGCTTATCTATAAGTCCTGTATTTGTAAGCTCCATTATTCTGTTTGCCGTTGTCTGGACAAACTGGTGGTCCTGACAAGAGAAAAGAACCACACCCGGGAACTTAATAAGTCCGTTGTTCAAGGCTGTTATAGATTCCATATCAAGATGGTTAGTAGGCTCGTCAAGTATAAGCACATTTGAGCCCATAATCATAAGCTTGGATAAAAGACATCTGACCTTCTCTCCACCTGACAGTACCTTAACCTTCTTAACTCCGTCCTCTCCCGCGAAGAGCATACGTCCGAGGAAGCCCCTGACATAGGTTGCATCCTTGTCATCAGAATACTGTGCGAGCCAGTCAGCGATTACCAAATCGTTGTCAAACTCCTTGGTATTATCCTTAGGGAAATATCCCTGTGAGGTTGTAACACCCCACTTATAGGTTCCCTCATCAGGCTTTTCCTCGCCTGCAAGAATCTTGAACAATGTAGTTGTAGCTATAGTGTTTGGTCCTACAAATGCTACCTTGTCATCATGTCCTATGGTAAATGAAATATTATCAAGCACCTTAACACCGTCGACAGTTTTCGACAGATTCTCTACTGTAAGTACTTCATTTCCAATCTCTCTCTTAGGTCTGAAATCAATATACGGATACTTTCTGCTCGATGGCTTTATCTCATCAAGCTCAATCTTCTCAAGCGCACGCTTACGTGACGTAGCCTGCTTTGACTTAGAAGCATTTGCGGAGAATCTCTGTATGAACTCCTGAAGCTCCTTTATCTTCTCCTCCTTCTTCTTATTTGCCTCCTTCATCTGCTTTATCATAAGCTGGCTTGACTCATACCAGAAGTCGTAGTTACCTGCATAAAGCTGAATCTTTGCATAATCTATATCCGCTATGTGTGTACATACCTTGTTAAGGAAGTATCTGTCATGGGATACAACGATAACCGTATTCTCAAAATTTATCAAAAACTCCTCAAGCCATGCAATCGCATCCAAATCAAGATGGTTTGTAGGCTCATCGAGAAGAAGTACATCAGGATTACCAAAAAGCGCCTGTGCAAGAAGCACCTTTACCTTTTCCCCACCATCAAGCTCACTCATCTGCTTATAGTGAAGCTCTGTATCTATACCGAGACCGTTAAGGAGTGTAGCAGCATCAGACTCAGCATTCCAGCCGTCCATCTCCGCAAACTCTGCCTCAAGCTCTGAAGCTCTGATACCATCCTCATCAGTAAAATCTTCCTTAGCGTAGATTGCATCCTTTTCCTTCATTATCTCGTACAATCTCTTGTTACCCATAATTACTGTATCAAGAGCTATGTACTCATCATATTTGAAGTGATCCTGCTGCAGCACCGAAAGTCTCTCTCCTGCATTCATGATTACTTCACCATTCGTAGGCTCCAGTTCACCGGAAAGAATCTTTAAAAATGTAGACTTTCCTGCTCCGTTTGCTCCGATAAGTCCATAGCAATTCCCCTCTGTGAATTTGATATTGACATCTTCAAACAAAGCCTTCTTGCCAAGCCTTAATGTTACGTTGTTTGCACTAATCATATATAAAAATCCTTTCTAAATATATTCGCAGTCACATAAATATCACATCATATATTCCACCTGCTCATACAAAGCTGAGTATATCAATCTAACTATTTTGTGTCAAGGGAGTATGCTATTTAGAACAACATTTAGGATAACAGAAAAGGGCATATACTAATGCATATACCCTTACTGTCACCATAGCACAATATAGTCTAAAGCAACCGCTACATAAATACTACTTTATCTCTTTAGCTATCGGATCGTAAAGGTCAAGCTTGCAATGCTCATCCTTAGCAAAATGTGTACAGGTCAAACAGCTTCTGCCTGT
>CAMALN010000004.1 GCA_945836565.1 uncultured Lachnospiraceae bacterium | reverse complement strand
TCCGCTTAATTTATCAAGTGCCAGATTTCTCTGGTCCTTATAGTCGTTGGCATTCTCTATTCCGGCTGCCTCCGACTTCAATATCTCATCATTTAACTCAAGTACCGTCTTCGCCAGATCATTTATCTGCTTTACCTGATCCCTTATCTCGGTATTCAGATTGCTCTGATATGTGATGAGGCTTTCCCTGATACCCTGTACTCTATCTAAAAATGTCTGAGCTGTAGATATAAAGGAGCTTCTTGTTACTATACTGTTCGACTCCTTCTGAAGCTCCTGCAAGGATAACCACAGATTGTTCATAGTGGTATTGAAATCCTTACCCTGCAGCTCACCATAATAATTCTCTATCTCTGATACTGCCTCGTACTGAGCCTTGTAGTAGTTCATCCTTCCGTTCTCCGTACGATAGGCTGCGTCGGCAAAGTTATCCCTTACCTGCTTAATCTCTGCAGTAACAACGCCAAGACCTGCCTTTTGCTGAATCAACCCATCCTTACCGATAGTATTGTAGAACATATCAGTAAGCATTACCTGCTGCCTGCTATACCCCTCAGTCTGGGTATTCGTAAGATTATGTGAAGTTGTATTTAATGCATACTGATTTGTCTGAAGAGCTGTAACTCCTACAGACAGCCTGCCCATAGTTCCACCCATATCTATACCTCGTTATTGCTTGGCGTCAAATCTTCCTGTCGGGGTCTGCTCACCGCCATAAGCGTTTCCTCCCCTGAACATATCCCTGCTGTATTCAGCAGTTTCCGGTGCACGATTCAGATTCTGAAGCAGATTGATATTATACTCAATCATCGAAAGTGCCTCTTCTATGAGGTTCTGATTGTGCATATTAACCTCCTTGAGCTTCTGCGCCAGCTTCAAAAGCTTCTCGTCAATCTCTGCAAGCGGATCTCTGAATTCCGGCTGTCCCTCCAGAAACTCCACTATATCCGTAAGCCTCAGGCTGTTGCTGTCACGGTTCAGTACAGAGGCTATATCCTTCATGATACGTGCTCTGCTGCTTTCCATAGAGGTTACCTTATCTACCAGATACTGCTCCCTGTCAGTGACCTGCTTAAGTCTGTCCAGATCATTGGATATGATGGCCGGAGTCTTCTCCATACTCACCTTAAGAAGCTCCTCATACACCGGATATTCTTCATTTAATTGTATAATCAGATTCTCTATTAAGCTTGCCAATTCCTCTACCTCTTAGCCGCATATGCTTCCATAAGCTTAGTCACAAAAGCATCACCGTCTACCTCGTAATTACCGTTTGCCATCCTGGCCTTTACTTCATTTACCTTATCCTCTCTCACATCAGGAACCTTTGCCAGTGCATTCTTAGCAGTCTGGATATCCTTGCCTGTAGAAGAAAGAGATACCTGGTCCATAAAGCTTGCGTAGCCGGTACTGTTAGCAGTTGTAGATTTCTTCGCAGTACTTGTCGAATAAATCTGATTAATCATGTTATAAGTACCTATTCGCATAATCCTTCCTCCTTGATTAATTTAATCTATGATATAAACAGATTGCTTCATTGTTTTGCAATTCCTGCAAGTTATATTTTGACGCTTATATCATACTATTCAATATGTTTATCGGACATTTAACCGATAAAATAACCCCTATTTCAAAAAAACTTGAAATAGAGGTTGTGTAAATATCCAATATATCTGTATATCCGTATTATTCGAGGAATCTCATCTTGCCTGCGCCTGTCTTCCTGCGAGCAGCCACCTGCTGTACTCTGTATGCATCATTCATAGCATCCGCAAGTCCGCCGGCACATTCCTTGCAGAATCTTCCGCTATGTATAATCTTGCCGCATCTCTCGCAATCAAGACCAATAAGTGAATCATCCGCAAATGTAAGCCTCTCCTCGCGAACCCACTTCTTTATCTGCTTAAGGCTTATCTCACAATCCTCAGCCACCTTATTCGCAGGTACACCCGGATTCTCATTGATGTACTTCTTTACCTCCTGATACTTCTCCTCAAGTAAATCTCTGCAGGCAGGACATATCTTCTCTCCTGTTATATAATTGAAAATCTTCTTGCAGCTTCTGCAGTTCATCAGTTCCATATGCTAATACCCCTTTCCTATGCATACACTTGTATAAAAAACCTCCGGAATCCCTATACTGTGAAGCACTCTGGTGCATCCCTCTATAGTAGCTCCTGTGGTATATATGTCATCTACAAGGATAACTCTCTTATATTCTACCTTGTTTACGCGTGATATAAAAGCCTTTTTTAGATTTTTCTCTCTTTCGATATTATTTAATTCCTTCTGCGGCAGTGTCTTATGCTGTCTTAGAAGTATGTCATCCCTTACCGGTATCCCCAGATATCCCGACAGCTCGTCCGCCAGAAGCTTCGCCTGATTATATCCTCTCTCCTTAAGTCTCGTCCTGTGCACCGGAACGGGTACGAGTGCATCTGCACCAAGTGCCAGAAGCTTAGTTCCCTGTGATTTTATAATCATTGAGGCAAGGAAGCCCGCATAGCCTTTTTTGCTTCCGTATTTGAATCTCATAAGGCAGCTTCTTATCTCGTCCGTATACTCCATGGCAGGATATCCCCTGATGAAGCTTCTGGTAAGACTACCGCAGTCATTACAATATTCCTGCTCTTCATCCTCTATGGGCTTGCCGCATCTCGCACAGCTTACCTCTCCCACGAAGCAGAGCTTAGCTATACATTCCTTGCAGGCTCTCCCGGGCTCTGCCATAAGCTCCTCACACAGCGGACAGGCATCCGGATATATAAGCTTAAGTGCCTGATTAACTCTATTGCGCATCCTCTCCGTCTGCAATCTCCTCCAATCTCTGCTTTAGAGTTGTGTATCTCTTTTGCTCATCTACATTGTCTATCATTTCATTTACAAGCATTATATTTCCAACTATAACAACCATGCTTTTCGCTCTGGTTATGGCAGTATACAGAAGATTTCTGTTGAACAGCTTCTTGGTTCCGTTCCAAAGCGGCAATATAACCGCCGGATATTCACTACCCTGGGACTTGTGTACGGTTACCGCAAATGCATGCTCGAGCTCATTCAGCTCATTATAGCTATACTCGATATCTCTTCCGTCATCAAAGTGAACTATGACACATTCGTCAAAATCACTGACCGACTTCACTACTCCCATGTCGCCGTTGAATACTCCTATGCCCTCATCCACGACCATATCATTGTTTCTGCCGCCGTAGATGCGCCATTCCTTCTTATAGTTATTCTTTATCTGCATAACCTTGTCACCTTCTCTTATAGTGACATCTCCGTTTTGATGCTCCTTCTTTGAAGCAGCTGCAGGATTTAGCAGCCTCTGCAGACAGATATTCATATTCTCTACACCGACCTCATACCTTCTCATAGGTGTAAGCACCTGTATATCAAGCGGTGATATGTTCAGATAATTCGGAAGATTATCCGATATGAGCTCGCCCACCTCCTGCATTATCTCCCTTGAGCTTCTCTTCGGCATGAAGAAGAAATCCTTACTTTTGTTGGTAATGTTCAGGTGCTCTCCACGGTTTATCTTATGTGCATTGTAGATAATGTCGCTGCCCTCGTCCTGTCTGAATATCCTGCTAAGCATCGTGCAGGGAAAGCACGAGGAATTGATTATATCCTTGAGCACATTTCCGGCTCCTACGGAAGGAAGCTGGTATATATCTCCCACCAGTATAAGTCTGCTGCCCGGTACAATCGCCGAAAGCAGTGAATTCATAAGAAAGCTGTCCACCATGGACATCTCATCTACTATTACCGCATCACATTCCAGAGGGTTATCCGGATTCCTGCCGAATCTAAGGCCTTCTCCGGCCTGGTCTGATGCATCATTTCCGTTGAATTCGAGCAGTCTGTGTATGGTCTGTGCCGGCCAGCCTGTCGATTCCGTCATCCTCTTCGCTGCCCTTCCTGTTGGCGCACACAGTCTGAAATCCAAGCCGTGACCCGCGAAATATTTTATAATTGCATTGATTATAGTTGTCTTTCCTGTACCCGGACCTCCGGTTACGACTGCAACTCCCGAAGCTACCGCCGACCTCACAGCGATTCTCTGTGTCTCATCGAGTGCAATGCCCTCTATTTCCTCTATCTCTGTCAATATATCCTCGAGTCCGTCTTCGTCCACCTCATAATTCATATCGAGATCCAGAAGCTTTCTCGCTGTACCAAGCTCGATGTAATAATTCGAAGCCAGATATACCATATCCTCTCCATCCTGCGTCTTAAGCACAAGCTTCCTGTCAAGTGCAAGCTCAAGAAGCTGCGCAGATATAGTCTCATAAAGCTCCTCATACACAGAGGTTGCACTTTCCGGTGATTCGTATTCAGCATATCCGTAAGGGCTGTCCGATACATACTCCCCGCCTCTTATAAGGTGTGCTGTCTTCTGTGACAATATATCCTTAGGCAGATACATATGCCCCTCGGAAAGTGCCTTATGCAGTACAAAGGTTATGGCTGCCCTTACTCTCATCTCCGAATCAAGACTTATGCCCAGCTGTCTCGCTATGGCATCAGCCTGCTTAAAGCCTATACCCGATATATCCTCAGCCAGTCTGTATGGATTGGTCCTAAGGATATTGTATACCCTGTCTCCATATTCAGCGTATATCTTAAGAGACATATTCACGGATATCCCATATCCCGTAAGGAATATGACGGCATCTCTGTATTCCTTCTTCTCCATATAAGACACAGCAATCAAGCGAGCCTTATTCTCAGTGATGCCTCGTATCTCTGCCAGCCTCTCCGGCTCCTGTTCAATTATTCTCAGGGAATCTGCTCCGAACTTATCGACTATTCTTTTCGCCAGAACCTCTTTTACACCCTTGACTATACCCGAACCAAGATATCGCTCTATCGCAACCTCCTCAGTCGGCATATTGAGTGTGTATGATGTAATACTAAACTGTAAATTATATTGAGGGTGATCCACATAATCACCCTCAGCTATAATATATAAACCTTCACCTACTCCATACACCGTACCTACAAAGGTTTCTACACCCTCAGCTGTAGAAACTGTAAACACAGCATATCCGTTCTCTGCAGTGAAGACAATCTTCTCGATGTACCCTTCCTTGGTCATATGTAACAAACCCCGTTATATTTATTCCTGCGAAAGACGTATATCTCCCTCATTTCGTTTCATGGATTCATAGAGCTGCTTTGCTAAGCCCAAGCCACCCTGATCCATAACCTTAGAGGCATATTCCTGAATCCTCATATCTCCGAAATACTCCTCATAATCGCTCTTCTCCGTGGCTCTGTCTATGGTCTTCTCCATGCTCTTATATATCTGCTCTATCATATATGCTTCGAACTCTCTGCAGGCTGCCACCTTCTCAACATCGGACGCATTCTGTTCCTTTATGCTGTCTATCTTATCAGCTACATTCTGTCCGTTGTTTTGTGCTATTATCGATGCATAATCATTTCCGTTTATTCCTGATATATCCATAAAGCCTCCTGTGCACACTTCCTACTGCTCAAACATTATCTTCTCAATGCATTGGCCTGTCCCATCATCTCGTCTGTAGCCTGTATAGCCTTCGAATTCATCTCATATGCTCTCTGTGCTACGATTAGGTTAACCATCTCATTTGCGACATCGACATTTGAGGCCTCTATGTAGAACTGATGAACCTTGCTGCTTGTAAGGTTTGCCGCACCGGTCTCAGCTATTGGATCACCTGATGCTACTGTAACTGCAAAATTATTGCTTCCGGTCTTCTCAAGTCCTGCCGGATTATTGAACTGATACAATCCAAGTCTTACCTCATATCCGTCAACCACCAGCGGTCTTACGTTTCCATCCTCACCCGGGAAGCCTATAACGCCCTGCTCCGACACTGCCATATCCTTTGCCGCAAAGTTGGTCGGCAGATATATATTATTGCCCATCTGGTCAAGCACAGGATATCCGTCGGAGGTTACCAGCATATTTCCCTGTATAGTAGGTGATATGTTAAGGTTTCCGTCTCTTGTATAAAGTACATCTCCATCGGCAGACCTTACGCTGAAGAAGCCATCTCCCTCTATAGCCATGGAAAATGGATTCGTCGTCGATGTGAGATTACCCTGCTTAAACATACTTGTAATCGCAGAGACTCTGGTTCCCAGACCAACCTCTGCCGCCACAGGCTTATTCTCACCTGCGTTATTCGTAGAAGTCGACTGGAGGTTCTGATATAACAAAGATTTAAAGCTTGCCTCCTGCGTCTTATATCCGGCAGTATTTACATTTGCAAGGTTATTCGCGATTGTATCTACATTTGTCTGCTGAGCTCTCATGCCTGAGGCTGCAGTCCATAACGAACGCATCATATTATATCAGCTCCTTCCTATATCTTTCCGAGATTAACAGCCTTCTCTAAGGTTGCATCAACAGTCTGCATCATTTTCTGATTAGTTTCGTAAGCTCTGGTTACCGCTATCATGTCAACCATCTCTGTAACCATATTTACATTGGACATCTCCAGATAGCCCTGGGTAACACCCGCGTTTGCCTCTATCTGTGTCGCTCCGTCAACAGCATCATACATATTCTCACCGTAGCTTGATAAGAAATCATAATTTTCAAAATCAACTATGTTCAGAGTGGCTATATAATTATTTCCTGCATATATCTCCCCGAGCTCATTTACCGCTACCTCCACAGTATCGGCACCCGGTATCTGAATACGGTTATTTCCCTCTCCAAGTACGAAATCGCCATCCTTGGTTACAAGAAAGCCGTCCTTAGTTACAGTGAAATCACCGTCTCTGGTATATCTGATATGCTCGTTTCCCGCTTTGTCCGTCTGGCTTATGGTGAAGAAGCCCCTGCCCGAAAGCGCAAGATTATACTGGTTGCCTGTCTCCTTGAAATTACCCTGAGACATATCATAATAGGTCTCGCCTATCTTGACACCCAGCGTAACACCGCCCACACCTCTTATGATATTCACACCTTCCGTATGGTCGTTTATCTTGACAGCAAGCTGTCTGTCAAAGGACTGCGCCGTAGCCTCAACCTTCTTGTAGCCGGTTGTGTCGGCATTCGCCATATTGTTCGTGACTACATCCATACGCTTTTCTTCATTTCTAAGGCCTGTCCAGGCTGTGTACAAAGCTCTTACCATCCGCTACTCCTTACTGTCTCTCCTCATTCTTTGATATGAGGAATTCTATATATCTTCCTGTACCTATTGCAACGGCATTGAGTGGCTCCTCAGCCGTCATGGTAGTTATACCGGTATTCTCCTCTATGAGCTCCTCAAGTCCGTGAAGCAAAGCTCCTCCACCTGTAAGTACTATGCCTCGGTCAGCTATATCAGCTGCAAGCTCCGGCGGGGTTCTCTCAAGCACCGAATGTATAGCATCCACAATCTGGGCTATAACCTCTCGGAGTGCTTCCTCTGTCTCATCCGACGATATGGTAACTACCTTTGGAAGTCCTGTCACGAGGTTCCTTCCCCTAACCTCCATGGTTATATTTTCCGGTCTCTTATAACAGGTTCCTATCTTTATCTTAATCTCCTCTGCGGTTCTCTCTCCTATGAGAAGATTGTGACGCTTTCTCATGAATCTTACTATGGCATCATCAAAGTCATCTCCTGCAGTCTTGATGGAGGTGCTTACAACTATTCCCGAAAGTGATATAACCGCCACATCAGTGGTTCCTCCACCGATATCCACCACCATATTTCCGCAAGGTCTCGATATGTCGATGCCTGCTCCTATCGCAGCCGCTATAGGCTCCTCGATTACGAACACATCCTTGGCTCCCGCCTGAAGTGTGGCATCCTCAACCGCCTTTTTCTCTACCTCTGTAGCTCCCGAAGGAACACATACGCTTATCCTTGGACGTCTTCCGAAGAAGCTCTTGCCGATAGCCTTCTGTATAAAATACTTAAGCATCTTCTCGGTAATTGTGTAGCTCGATATAACACCCTGTCTCAAGGGACGTACTGCAATGATGTTACCCGGTGTCCTTCCGAGCATCTGCCTTGCTTCCTCTCCGATTGCCTTTATCTTATCTGTATCCTTGTCATATGCAACAACCGAAGGCTCCTTAAGAACAACTCCCTTCCCCTTCACATACACAAGAACACTCGCTGTTCCTAAATCTATACCTATGTCTGAAGTAACTGCCATAGGAAACTCCTTTCCGTGTTATCCACGCTAATTGTATTATCGTCACTTTATGCCATATACTTTATAGATTGACATCTTCTTTCGCTTTTCTAAGGATAACCAATGCCGCAGGTTCACCGTTAAGCCACTCCATGCTAACCTCTGTTATATCCATTATTGCATCGAATTTTTGGATATAGCTTCTCCAGCTTTGCACCCTGTTCTCCGTTATAAACGGCTTCCTCATGCCGGATATATTGTCGAACCTGTCATGCAAATCCGTAAGAATCTCCCTGCAGTTTCCCCCGGTGAAATCCTTGCCCATCATCTCATTCATAACCTTATTCGAGAACAATATCTCTCCCGAATAAGTATCTCTTACAAATATACCCACATTAAAGTTATTGTATGTCTCGATTAGATGTTTATTCACATTTCTTACGTTATCATCACCCTCAGCATTCTCGAGCATATCCTGTATGATATACGAGATACTTCTTGTGAATCTAAGCTCATCCGAGGTCCAGCGTCTCTCTCCCTTTGATACTCCGAAGATAAGTATGCCATATAGCTTATCATTTCTATATATTATATACGATATGACTGCCGTCAGGTCGTATCTTAAGAGTACAATCTTGGCCCTCTCGTTTATATTAGAGCTGTCCGCATAGTAATTCTCAGGATTTCTCTCAAACTCAGCCACTATATTGTATCTTCGACGCGGTATATCATTCAGATATTCCTCACTAGGCGCACATCCCGCTACGTCCCAATAATTTCTAAGTACAAATTCGTCAGATTTTTCCTTCGAATAGCTGTATAAGGCTATCCTGTCCAAATCCATATTAAGACCTACCTCTCTTAAGGTCTCTTCTATAACCTGGTCAACCGAATCTATGAGATTGCTGTTCGACTTACTCAGGGCATCATTTATTATGCCCTGTCTTGCAAGCTCCTCGCAGAGCTTTCGTCCTGCTCCCTTGGACTTAGCCGACTCAACCTCAAGTCTTGCACTCTTACCCAGATAATCAGACATTACTGACGCGATGAGATACTGGTCATCTCCAACCTCCTTTAACACCTCTGTCTCCTCAGGAGTATACGAGCCAAGCATCCATATGGCTCTAAGCTCACCGACAACTCTTATAGGTACAGCCGAGAGCTTTCCGTCACCGCCCTCTTCTCTGTCAAATACTATAACCTCATCACTGCTTTGTACTCTCTGCAGTATGAATTTAAAATATTCCTTATATGCCGGAGTCTCAAACAGGTCATAGAAATCACCCATATTGGTCGCCGGTCCTGTAGGCTCAAACACTGTCTTTCCTTCGACATTTACAACAGCCGAATAAAGCCCATGAACTCTTGCAAACATTTCTATTATATCAGGCAGCTTATCCTTAATCGCTCTGTTTCTGATATCGAGTGCAGCATTTCCCTCACCGTTTAGGGCGCGCTTTATCTGCTCTCTCTTTTTCTCCTTCTTCTCGCGCTTTTCTTTTCTCTTATTTGCCAAATCTCTAATATAGCATTCAACCGTACAGGAATTCTCCATAAAATCAGTGAGCACAAGGTCATTCGCCACTTCATATACATTTCCCATATCATCTACCATGCGATATTCATGACTATAGCTTTCTATCTTTGCCTTCAGCGCCTCTGAAATCGTATCCAAAACCTTTGCTCTATCCTCCGGATGAACATAGTCAAAAATAAGCTTTAGGCCTTTATTAATAAGCTCTATATTGATACCGATACTGCTCGCATTCGGTGAAATATATTTTACCTTAGTGACACTGTTCTCGAGATTATAATCAAACACAACCACTATATATCCGGCCTTAGTTATCGCTTTTCTCAAATATTTGTTCTCTAATACCATAAGTTAGCCCTCCTTCCGTTACCTAAAACAAGGGCTGCAGCCTATGCAACAGCCCTTGTTCAACATCTGTCCGACTTTAATTATTAGACAAGATTCGGGAATGCCTGATCGGCAACCTTCTTTGTCTCCTCACATGCTTCTACTACTAACTCAACAGAATTCAT
Organism: uncultured Lachnospiraceae bacterium; assembly: GCA_945836565.1. Taxonomy (GTDB): domain Bacteria; phylum Bacillota; class Clostridia; order Lachnospirales; family Lachnospiraceae; genus Coprococcus_C. Next base: position 14,518 of record CAMALN010000004.1, on the reverse strand, counting down.
AAGCTGTGCCATATAATCCGACAGGCTCTCACATTCCTTCTTAACGTTCATTCTTATAGAATATGCTTCATTTCTTGCCTGAGCCTTCATATCCTCACACTCAGCAGTAGTCTGCTCTGATAATGTCCTACAGCTTTCCTCTGTATCCTGCTTAAGAGCTGCACAGTATTTCTCTGTCTCAGTTCTCATCGCCTCTGTCTCTTCTCTTGTGCGACGCTTCTCTGCCTCGCAGTTAGCAAAGGTTGTCTCCTTCATCTCCTGACATCTGTTCACAGTCTCAGTGTTAAGTCTCTCGCACTCTGCCGTTGTATCCGCTGACATCCGTTCACACGTCTCTGTAGTTTCATTTGCCATACGCTGGCACTCTCTTTCGGTCTCTAATACAAGAGCATTGCAGTCAGCCTCAACCTTTGCACGCTTCTCCTCGCACTCTCTGCCGGTCTCCTGCATAAGCTTGTCAGCATTCTCCCTTGCCTCCAAAAGAGTTCTGGATATAGACTCATATCTGCTTGCAGACTCATTCTCCTTCTGCCTGAAGGTTTCAAGCTCCTTCTTAAGTCTGTCAACCTCTGCCTGAAGGTCATCATTTACCTTCTTCAGATTATCTATAGTACTGCTTGATTCGTTCAGGTTAACCTCTCTCATAGTATGAAGGTTCTTAACTGTCTCGCTGAGCTTCATAACATTTGACTTTAAATCTGCTACCTCTCTCTCATGCTCAGCTGTCATCTCTTCAACGTACAAATCTACTGCTTTTTTATCATAACCACCAAAAGAAACCGTCTTAAACTGTGCGTCCATCTAACCTTTCCCCTTTCAAATAGCAAATATAATCAATATATGTCGCATTATATCATATCTTGAAGCACAATGCACTTTTTTTTTGCATTTTGTTATTATATATGCTATGATTTTTTGGAACTTTCTTGATAGATAACAAAGGAGGCATATAAATTGCGCAGACACATATATAGATTGATTTCATTTACCCTTATGCTTGTTCTTTGCGTATTTGCATGTACAGGCTGTTCAAATGACAAAGAAAAATTATACGAGAATTATGTGAAAAGCCTTATAGGTATCAATTATCTGGGAGCCAGCGCTGATTACATCAAAGCAACCGGCGCCAGTCAGGCGGATGCAGATGCACTGTATGAAGCGAATATGAAGCTGCTTGCAGACAACATCCTTACCTACTATGGTGTTGTCATAACCGATGCACCGGAATTAGAAAGCGAATACATAGAGCTTGCGAAGCACATCTACAGCAAGGTTAACTACAGCATCGACAGGGTATACGAAGGCAAGGACAGCTATTATGTCGATATAATCATATATCCAATGGATATCTTCAACCAATGTGCCGACGATGTATATGCTTATGTGGAGGTATTCAATACCGCAGTCTCAAACGGCAGCTACAACGAATATACCTTAAATGAATATGAGACTATATTCTCGCGCGGCTTGATAGATATACTCTTCGAGGGTTCACTTGTTATGGAATACGCCGAGCCACAAACCGTGACCGTTCAGATAATCGATGACGGAAAGACATACAAGATATCAGATTCCGATTTTCTCAAGATAGACAGTGCGATGTTCAACATTAACTGAGAGGATACATATTTCATCCGTGCAAACGGCACAATCTATTGTATACAAAAAAGGAGCAACCGTATCACACATACGGTTGCTCCCTTTTTTATTCTACTGTTACCGATTTGGCAAGATTTCTTGGTTTGTCTACATCAAGTCCCTTTGCATCCGAGGTGTAGTATGCGATGAGCTGTAATATTACAGCCGTTGCAAACGCACTGAATCTCGAATCAGTCTTTGGTATTCTGATATGCTTATCACAGATGGTAGCATCATTTACCTCCTCGTCCATGCTGACAAGGACAACATATGCACCTCTCGCCTTAACCTCTCTGATATTTGATATAACCTTACTGTATACATCCTCCTGAGTAGCAATTGCTATTACAGGTACATTCTCGGTTATAAGGGCAATGGTTCCATGCTTAAGCTCGCCTGCTGCATATGCCTCTGCATGCACATAAGATATCTCCTTAAGCTTTAGGGCAGCCTCAAGACTCATGGTATAGTCAAGTCCACGACCTATATAGAAAAGGTCCGGCGAAAGCTTGATATGGTTCGCTATGCGCTTTATATCATTTGCCATACTCAGGGTCTCTTCTATGAGATTCGGAGTATTCACAAGCATAGACATGAACCTTCTCGCATCCTTCTCGCTCATAAGCTTCTTGACCAGACCCATACGGCAGGCGATAAGATACATAGCACTCACTTGTACAGTATATGCCTTGGTGCTGGCTACCGCTATCTCGGGACCGGCATGGGTATAGAGCACATAATCACTCTCTCTTGCAATGGTTGAGCCCTTGACATTTACGATAGATATAACCTTTGAGCCTCTGCTCTTTGCAAGCTTTAATGCCTCAAGTGTATCTATGGTTTCTCCCGACTGTGAGAGCACTATGGTAAGGGTATTCTCATCAATTATCGGATCCTTATATCTGAATTCTGATGCAATCTCTACCTGTACCGGTATACGAAGCTCGCTCTCTATAATATGTCTTCCTACCATACCTGCATGCATGGCAGTACCGCAGGCAACTACATTTACCCTCTTGCAGTTTTCAAATACTGCATCGTCTATTCCGTCATCAGTAAAATCAGGGAGACCGTCACTGATTCTCGGAGTTATAGTATTTCTGATTGCATCCGGCTGCTCGTAGATTTCCTTGAGCATGAAATGAGGATATCCGTTCTTCTTCGCACTTGAGATATCCCAGTTTACAGTGAGCTTCTCCGGCTTAACCACTCTGCCCTTCAAATCCTCTACGATTATTTCGTTCTTCTTAAGTGTGAGTATATGATACTCAGGTACTACAAAATATTCCTTTGAGAATTCTATCAAAGCCGTCAAATCCGAAGCTATTACTGAGCCCTGCTCACTCTCAGCAGCCACAAGCGGACTTACATTTCTTATAGAATATATTGTATCAGGAATATCCTCAAACATTATACAAAGTGCGAACGCGCCTGAAAGCTTCTTCACAAGCTTCCTGATGGCATCCTTCGGATCACCCTCATATAAGGTGTCAAGAAGTGCTGCCACAACCTCAGTATCAGTCTCCGATACAAGCTTATCTGCAAGTGCATACTCTGCTATAAGCTGACGATAATTCTCTATGATACCGTTATGTATGAGAACTACCTTTCCGCATCTGTGCGGATGTGCATTTGTGTCGGTCACTCCTCCGTGAGTAGCCCATCTCGTGTGGCCTATACCGCAGCTTGCAGGATTATCGTCATTTTCACACATCCTTCTAAGCTCTGCTACCTTGCCGGTTCTCTTTCTGACAGTTATCTCGCCGTCATTCAATAGTGCAAAGCCTGCACTGTCATAGCCTCTGTACTCAAGCTGCTCAAGACCGTCTATTATGACATCCTTGGCAGGCTTCATGCCGTTGAAACCAATAATTCCACACATAATAAATCTCCTTTTTAGAATTCTCCGGATACTATCTCCCTAAATATTATCTCATTGTTTATTACAAACGAAGCCTTTCCGTTTGTAATGCTTATATTCTCAGGAACAATACCTATATCCTCATTGTTGTTGTTCGTCACATTTATATCCAGAGTCGAATTGAATACCGTCATACGGGAAGTCTTGTTGATGTCACCAACAGCAAGGCTGGTCTTGCCCTGACACTCTATAGCAAGTTTGGCAAATCTGACATCTAAAGCTGTCGTAGCTGTAGCTCCTCCGATGGCAAAGCATTGCTTGGAGCCCAACATGCTTATATTTATATTTGCGTTGCAAATATCTATCTTCGATTCGTCTCCAAGCAAGGTTCCAATTGCAACGATATTGTTACCACTCGTTATAACTCTCGCCGATGCATTCTCTATAAATACATTTGCTTTTCCCATTATTGAACCTATGATGGCGCCATTTGTAACACCGTAATTGATTAAGATATCACAGTATTCCAGACTAAGCTTGGAATCAGCATCAATCGCTCCTATTCCAACGCCCTCCTGTCCGTTTATCTCTATATCATATCCGCCTCTTCGTATCTCAATCTCTCCGCCAAGGCCTGAACCGATACCTATGCCCTTCATACCGTTTGCTTTTATGAAGATAAATCCATCCTGTTCAAATACAAGCCTGCCATGACGCGATGTATAATCATTTCCGATACCAAAATATCTTCCGCAATTTATATCGATATACAGACTTCCGTCACCCTTGATAGTAAGACATGAACTCTCGGGAACCTTGATACCACCCGTTCTCATCCTGTTTTCTCCGATGAGAGTAAGTACAACCTCACAATCCTCGCCTATTTCGAGGCACGGGAGGAATTTGTCTCCTGCCAGGCTTGCATTATCGAGCACGATTTCACCCTTAAAGCCATCACACACATTCAGGATAATGTTTGATTCAAAACCACTTGAGCCCGTAATCTCTACCATGTCCAAGCCCTCAGAGCCATCGATGGTTATCAGAGAATACTTGTTCATTGTAAGCTGAAGCAGAGATACCTTCTTCGCTTCGTTAATCACACACTCCTTCTTCTCATACCTGTTAACCTCTGTATGTGAATACTGTATAATTTCACTGACTACACGGCTTTCTATATGCTCTATCGGTGTCGCACCCGGTTTAGCTGTATAATATCCCTGTATCAAATCTATACCAAGCTCTATAACCTTCTTCATCTCCTGAGCGGTCTCCACTCCCTCAGCAAGAGCTATGATATCATTGTCATGTGCAAACTCTACGATATCCCTCACGAAATGCTGCTTCTGAGGATTGTTCTCAATCTCTGTTATGAGCATACGATCAATCTTTAGATAATTCGGCATATATCTCAGAAGATTGTTTACATTTGAGTATCCCGAGCCATAATCATCTATGGCCATGTCTAATCCCATATTCTCACAATTTTTCTTGAAACGTATAAGACTTTCATCATCTATCTCGGTTTCCTCAGTGAATTCTAATACTGCTTTACCTCTGATATCCCATATAAGCTCACGGAATTTTTCAGTATCCTCATCATTCAGCTGATACCCCGGTATACTGTTGATGAATATCTTCCTGCCCTCGAATGCCTCCTCATGCTCTCTCACATAATTGATAACGTTAAACAGAGTGCTTTTCTCAACATCATATAGCCTGTTCATTCTTTCGGCACACTGCAATATAACAGGAGGCGCCAGCTTCTTCTCGCCTTCGCATCGCATAAGAGCCTCATAGGCATATATCTCTCCTGTCTTTGCATTTACAATAGGCTGGAAATGATAGAAGAATTTGTTGTTATCCAATATATCCGCAACAATCCTGTCATTCTCTATATCCTCTATGGAGAGCTGCTTCTCCTGAAGTCTGCGTTGCTGCTTCTCCTGCTTGATACCATTCTTTAGGCTGACTGTATCATTTATCAGATGCTCCAGATCCTCCACGTCGCTTACGACACGTATCATGGTTCCGTAGCAAACCTCAAGCTTATATGGCTTTTCGTTGCTATCATTATATTCAGCGATAGCTGCATTTATTGCATCAATAAGCTCTTCGCCGTGCTTGCTGTTCAAATCCGGCACTACCGAAGCTATCACAAATTCATCATTACCCATACGAGCCACAAGCTCACCACGTACCACTATTTTATTCAGTATTCTTGCGAGAATATTTATAGCCTCATCACCCTCTGTACGTCCGTAGCCTGAATTTATCTCCTTTAGTCGGTTAAGGTCAATCGCCGTTATTATAATGTTTCTGCCCTGAAGTCTGCCTGTATCATACAGATTCTGCGACAAATGTATGAAGCCCTTGTAATTGTAAAGACCTGTGAGCGCATCTCTTATCTGCGAGGCCTCAATCCTCTCAAGCATATCCCTGAGTGCATTCTGTCTGTGGAACGCCTCGTAGCACTGTACCACACTTCGAATCCACATACGGAATACCTCATCATATACTCTGATTTCCCTTCCGTAGCTTATGGCACCATAGCCAAACAGGCGGTCCTCAAAGAACAATGGCATGAAGAAATACGTAGTAGGATAATCTCTGTCTTCCTCTAACTCAGGCAGCATAATATCCTTATCAAATTCCTGTTCAAACGAAATTATATCATCCTCTTCTTTTCTTCCGCATTTGATTATTCTGGTTATACGCTTACTAAAGTCCTGATTCTGAGCCGATCCCGAGGTTATACTTGTCGAATTGTTCCAATTGGAATTAAGGCACAGGCTGAAATGCTCAAAATCCCTTATCTGATAAACATAGTTAAAGACCGTATAGAAGAATTCCTTCTCATCCGTCTGAGCAAGAAGGTCGTCCATTATATGGTTAAACCATGAATTATAGCCCACCCTTGATAAATCGGTAGCCCATATTTTTCTTCTGGTAGACACAAGCTCGCACTCGTGTGTACAGCCACAGCTATTGCCGTGGAATATTTCTGTCTCTGTATCAAATTCCGGAGCTTCCTCTCCGGTTATCTTGCTATGCAGATATCTAAATGCATGTATGCCGCAGCTCTTAGCCGGTATGTATGCCGAGGTAAGCGGCCTTGGCGAAAGCCTTCCCTCTTCCGTAGAATCGTATCCTATCACAGCTATATCCTCAGGTATGGAATAACCATACTTTGCAAGTCTGTCGCATACGCCTATCGCCATACAATCATTTGCACATGCTATCGCCTCAGGGAGTCCCTCAGGCCTTTTTACAAGCTCATCAACCATGGCGTCACCACTGTCATACCAATAATCGCCTTGATATATCATATCCTCAGTCACTTCAAGATTGTGAGCCTTCATACTATCCATATATCCCTGAAGTCTCTGAACGGAATGCGGGTGTCCTTTTTTTCCGTTTAAGAAATAAATATCCTTATATCCATGCTCTTCTATGAGATGGTCAACAAGCCTCCTGACCGGTTTTCTATGGTCAACCATTATTGTATCAAAATACTTGCTTTCACTGTCTATAACAACCACCGGGCCGTCAAAGGTATTGTGAAGCTTTTCCTCTATCTGCTCATTTATCTTTTTCCCGTACCTTATACCTACCTGTACGGTATCCTTGAGAAATACTATACCGTCAAGCATGTCGCAATTTATAAGCTTAAAGATACCGTTATCACCAATTTCTCTCTTCGGTGTCTCCTGATATTTTTGTTGCATAGAAAAAACGCAGACATCATAATCAAGGGTATATGCCTCCTGCATAAACCCTTGAAGAAATGATTTCTGCATATTCTCTTCTGCCTGTCCAATTAAAACGCCTAGTCTCTTTCGACTCATATACGCATGCATCCCCTACACGTATTAACTAATCATAGCTCCTGCCGGCATATCCTTCTCTGCTGTAAGAAGCGCAAGATCTCCCTCGAAATTCTCAGCACACAGAAGCATACCCTCTGACAAAACTCCTGCAAGCTTAGTAGGCTTAAGATTGGTTATAACTACCACCTTCTTGCCAACCATCTGCTCAGGTGTATAGAAATTCTTGATTCCGGATACTATCTGAAGTACGCGTCCACCGCTTATCTTAACCTGTGAACAAAGCAGCTTCTTAGAATCCTTTACCTCCTCACAGGAGATTATCTCTCCCATCTGAAGCTGCATCTTATCAAACTCCTCTATGGTGATAGTCTCCTTAACCTTCGCTTCAACTGTAGGAAGCACTGCCTCCTTCGCCTTCTTCTTCGGCTTAGGCTCCTCCTCTACAACCGGAGCAGGAGGAAACTTCTCATTTATCTCCTTCATCATTGCCTCAGCATCAATCCTTGCGAATAATATCTCAGGATTCTCAGTAACCTTGTTGCCTGACGGATATAGGCCAAAGCTTGAAAGCTCTGTAACCCTTCTCTTCTGAGTATTAAGCTGCTCGAGAATCTTAGCTGATGTAGAAGGCATAAATGGCTCAAGCAATGAAGCACCGATAACTATACTCTCAACCAGGTTGTAAAGCACTGTGTTGAGTCTGTCCTTCTGTGTCTCATCCTTTCCAAGCACCCATGGAGTAGTCTCATCTATATACTTATTACATCTCTTAAACAATGTGAATATCTCAGTTATTGCATCAGCAACCCTGAGCTTGTCCATACACTCATTTACACGAAGTCTTGTATTTATTACAACATCCTTTAGGTCATCATCTACCGGCTGGTTGTCCTGTGCATTCGTAACTACACCGCCAAAATACTTGTTAACCATAGATACCGTTCTATTCACAAGATTACCCAGAGTGTTTGCAAGGTCTGAATTATTTCTCTCTATCATAAGCTCCCAAGAGATAACTCCATCATTGTCAAACGGCATCTCATGAAGCACAAAATATCTGACTGCATCTACACCGAAATAATCCACAAGATCGTCAGCATAGATTACATTTCCCCTTGACTTACTCATCTTTCCGTCACTCTGGATAAGCCATGGATGTCCAAATATCTGCTTTGGAAGAGGCTCGCCGAGTGCCATCAGTATAATAGGCCAGTAAATCGTATGGAAACGAAGTATGTCCTTACCGATAAGATGTAAATCTGCAGGCCAATAACGCTTATATAACGGATCGCTTGAACCGTCAGCATCAAAGCCAAGACCTGTAATATAGTTTGAAAGTGCATCCACCCATACATATACTACATGTCCCGGATCAAAATCTACAGGGATACCCCACTTAAATGAGGTTCTCGATACACACAAATCCTGAAGTCCCGGAAGCAGGAAGTTGTTGAGCATCTCATTTCTTCTGGACTCCGGCTGTATGAACTCAGGATGATCATTGATATGCTTTATCAATCTATCCTGATACTTGCTCATCTTGAAGAAGTAAGCCTCCTCCTTAGCAGGCTGTACCTCACGTCCACAGTCAGGGCATTTGCCATCTACAAGCTGAGAGCTTGTGAAGAAGGACTCACACGGAGTACAATACATACCCTCATATTCACCCTTATATATATCGCCCTGATCATAGAGCTTCTTGAAAATCTTCTGTACCTGCTTCTCATGATACTCATCAGTAGTTCTGATAAACTTATCATAGGATGTATCCATAAGGTCCCATATTCTCTTAATCTCTGAAGATACCTCGTCTACGAATTCCTTTGGTGTGTTGAGTGTCTCAAATGCCTTAGTCTCAATCTTCTGACCATGCTCGTCAGTACCTGTCTGGAATCTTACATCGTATCCCACAAATCTTTTGTACCTTGCAATACTGTCTGCCAACACTATCTCATAGGTATTACCTATATGAGGCTTACCTGATGTATAAGCAATAGCTGTAGTAATGTAATAAGGTTTCTTTGCCATTTCTCTGTACCCCCTAAATGTATTATGTAACGAAATAATATAAATAGTATAAAAAACTCAAGGCCGCTTAACCAACCCTGAGTTTAAACTTCTGTACGTCCTTATCTGTATCAACCACCTCTATAAGGCCACCCAAATCCCGAATCTTTCCATCGAAATTCTCATAGCCGCGAAGTATATATTTGATATCATCCAAGGTGCTAAAGCCGGTAGCCGCGAGTGCTGCTATGACCAATGCTGCTCCTGCTCTAAGATCCGGAGCTACCATGTTCGCGCCGGTATACTGTTCTACTCCGGTTATTATCGCTGAATTGCCTTCAACTCTTATCTTTGCACCCATTCGTGCCAATTCACCTACGTATTTGAATCTATTCTCAAAGATACTCTCGATAATTACACTGGTACCCTGCGACAACGCAAGCGTAACCGCCATCTGTGGCTGCATATCTGTTGGAAATCCCGGATATGGAAGGGTTTTAATCTGGGTAGATTTAAGTCTTCCGTCAGCCATAACTCTCACTGCATCATCATATTCTATAACTGTAGCTCCCATCTCAGTAAGCTTTGACGAGATAGCCTCCAGATGCTTAGGAATAACATTCCTGATGAGAACATTTCCGTTAGTTGCCGCAGCCATAGCCATAAATGTTCCTGCTTCTATCTGGTCAGGTATAATAGAATACTCTGTACCCTTAAGCTTTTGAACACCGCGGATTCTGATTACATCCGTACCTGCTCCCTTTATATTAGCTCCCATACTGTTAAGGAAGTTGGCTACGTCTACTATATGTGGCTCCTTCGCAGCATTCTCTATGGTAGTCTTACCCTCTGCAAGAACTGCTGCCAGCATAATATTGATAGTTGCGCCTACGGTTACAACGTCCATATACACATGATTACCGGCAAGCTTCTGTGCTCTTGCGTACACCGAGCTGTCCACTATATCCACATCTGCACCCAGTGCCTTAAAGCCCTTTATATGCTGGTCTATAGGTCGAAGTCCTATCTCACAGCCTCCCGGGAGTGCTACCTTTGCATAATTGTATTTGCCCAAAAGAGAACCCAAAAGATAATAAGATGCTCTTATTTTTCTTATGTATTCATCCTCTACCTCAAGATAACCGTCATCCCTTATGGTTCCTGCGCATATAGATACAGTATGTGTATCAATATATTTTACAGTTGCTCCCAAATTCTCTATCGCCTTTAAGAGAACCTTTGTATCCTCTACATAAGGCACATTTTCTATTATACATTCATCATCTGTTAATATTGCCGCCGCAAGTATACCGAGTGCTGCGTTCTTCGCACCTGCGATAGTAACCTCGCCCTCTAATCTGCGGCCACCCTTTATGACATACTTTTCCATACCATACCTCTATTATTAGAGTTTAATTTCATATAATCTAATCAATTATACCATATATGAACAATTTGTAAACCCACTTTTACTTACCGGGCCATGGGTGGTGCCTCTTAAGCACCGACCAGATTATTGTCCGGCAACCTGTGTGATTCTTTTTTCATGTCCGTTAGCTATAGTGCAACTATTCATGATGCTTGAACTTAAGAAGTTCTAATTGTTCTTATCAAGTATTTCGCTATATGACGCAACCGCCTCCAATTCGCCATCCATGGCTCAGTGGAGGCTTGTTTGAACATCGTGTTCAAACATTGCTGATTATGCTAAGAACAATAAGAACTTCTAAAGCTCAATCATATATTCATAGCTACACTATAGCTAACAGACATGAAAATATACTTATGGATTATTCCGGACAATAATCCGGTCGACTCTTAAGCAACAGCATTGCTCGTGCTGTTTATCAGCATCTACACATAGTTACTTGTCAGCTTCGCAGTATATACATCTGTATACTCTGTTTTCTGCGTCAGTGAGTTTGAATATGTGCGGTATCTCCTGTTCTGTGGAACATATACACCTTGGATTCTTACATTTCTTAATATTGACAAGCTTCGTAGGCAGAGCAAGCTTCTTCTTCTCTACCGTCTGTCCGTCCTTGATGATGCTGACGGTTATATCCGGGTCGATGTATCCGAGCACATCCAGATTCACATCATACTCCTTATCAATTTTAAGGATATCCTTCTTGCCCATCTTGTTACTCTTGACATTTTGCAATATTGCCACGCTGCAGTCTAGTTTGTTAAGCTCAAGGTCATTGTAAACCTGCAATGCCTTTCCGGCTGTGATATGGTCAAGAACTATACCATTTTGTATACTGTCTATCTTCATAACATTCCTCCCATAATGTGTAGGTAGTCGAAACGCCTGCGTTTCTCTTAGATTTGTCCGTTGTCCTTAAGCATAGTGTAGATGAGCGCCATCCTGACATATTTTCCGTTAAGTGCCTGGCGGAAATAGCAGGCTCTCGGGTCCTCATCTATCGAGGTTGATATCTCATTTACCCTAGGCAGCGGATGAAGCACAGAAAGGTCAGGCTTCGCAAGCTTCATCTTACTCTTATCCAATATATATGTGTCCTTCAATCTCACATAATCAGCCTCGTTGAAGAATCTCTCCTTCTGCACTCTTGTCATATACAGTATGTCAAGCTCCGGCATAACCTCCTCAAGAGAGGTTACTTCCTTATACTCTATATTATTCTTCTCAAATATTTCTGTGATTATATAGTCCGGTACACGAAGCTCATTTGGTGAGATGAGAACAAACTTCACTCCCTCGTATCTGACAAGTGCCTTTATCAGAGAATGTACCGTACGACCGAACTTGAGGTCTCCGCAGAGTCCTATGGTGTAATTTCCGAGCCTTCCCTTCTCCCTTTTAATGGTAAGCAGATCCGTAAGCGTCTGTGTAGGATGATTGTGACCTCCGTCGCCAGCATTGATAATCGGTACACCTGACACCATAGAGGCGTACATCGGCGCACCCTCCTTCGGATGTCTCATCGCGATTATATCCGCATAGCTGCTCACTACTCTGACTGTATCCCCTACGCTCTCACCCTTCGTAGCAGAAGACGAATCGGCAGAAGAAAAACCAAGCACGTTGCCTCCCAGCTCCATCATAGCTGCTTCAAAGCTGAGTCTTGTTCTTGTACTTGGTTCAAAAAATAAGGTCGCAAGCTTCTTTCCCTTGCACACCTCACTATATTTCTCTTTGTTGTCAATTATATCAAGTGCCAAATCGAGTATATCATCTATCTCCTGTACACTCAAATCTGTTGGATCTATAAGATGCTTCAATCTGTTACACTCCCTTCTCAAATGTACTATCCGGATAATTTTATCTTTTTTCAGGTAGGCTGTCAACTACGGAAACATGCACCGAAATTTTGCTGGTATTTCCTGCTGTTTCGTAGTATAATGTGGACATCTTTTTTCTTAATGAAATAAAAAACACCAAAATAAGAACGTATTTTTAGGAGGAATGCAGCAATATGAAGAATATGTTGAATTTTAAGAATTTCTCTGCTGAGGAATTGATGGAAATATTGGAGCTTGCCCAGGATATGAAGAAGAATCCTGAGAAGTATAGTGAGTCGCTAAAGGGAAAAAAGCTGTATACCTTGTTTGAGAAGACTTCTACCAGAACCTTCCTTTCATTTACAACAGGTATTACAGAGCTTGGTGGTACATATTATAATCAGCTTTGGAGGGATTCAAACTTTGTATTAGGCGAGCCTATATCAGAGATTAAATATGTATGCAGAAATGTAGATATCATTATGGCACGTCTTATCAAGAATGAGACAGTTGAGCTTTTTGGCAACAACGTAACAGTTCCTTTTATAAACGGCTGTGATAATTCTTACCATCCATGTCAGATATTGGCAGACGCACTTACCATTATCGAGCATTTCGGAAGCTTAGATGTTAAGTTCCTCTATATCGGTGCAAAGAACAACGTATTCAATTCATTGGTTGAATTCTTCTCAAAGATGAAGATTGGTAAGTTATACGGACTTACTCCGCTTGTAAATGATACTGTATGCGGTGATGATTTTTACGAGGAAGCAAAGGCTACCGGATATTATATAGAGCTTGACCCGAATATGAGCATCGACGAGGTTAAGGGCTATGTTAAGGATATGGATGTTGTATATACCGATACATGGCTTGATATGGAGTTCTTCAATGACCCTGCATACCAGGATAGGAAGAAGGAGCTTATGAACAAGATGATGCCATATCAGTTAAACGATGAATTCCTTGAGGGCAGCAAGGCAATTGTACTCCACGATATGCCAATGCACGTTGGATACGAGATCTCAGAAAGCGTAGAGATGAAGAATCTTGACCACATCTTAGACCAGGCAGAAAACAGAAGACACGCAGAGAAGGCTGTTATGTACACTCTGCTTATGAAATAATTTTTCTACTGCCCTGCTCCTATGAGCAGGGTATTTTTGTATATGCTTCATTTCACTTGTATTGTCTCCATGTACTGTTATAAAATATATTCGAATACTTATTATAGAGGTTTAATATATGGACGTATGGATAGGCGTACTCGGCTTTGTATTATTCCTCGGTTTCTCGATTGCCTGCTATGTATGTATCAGGGCAATCAGAAGAAATTCCGAGATAACGATAAAAAGCCGTTCACATCACAAATTTGGAAATCTTGAGGTTATATATGCAAACCTGGGACTCATTGTCCTGGTAGTGTTAGTGTGCTTTCATATGTACACCTTTGTTCCCGGATTAGCCGCATTTGTACTTTTCGTGGTGCTTTCCACACAGGTAAAAAGCGGTCTTACCGAGGACGGTGCGCTTATCGGCACCACCTTCCTACAATGGGAGGATATGATAAGCTACAAATTCGTAAACGACGAAAACGACAGCAACATAATCATACTGAAAATACGTGCCGACCAGCGGCAATATGTCCTGATATGTAACCGTGAGGACAGATTTCAGATTGCGAAGCTACTGGACGAAAACGGAGTCAGGAAGACATTGACTATGACAGAGCAAAATGTGTGATACCGGCCAGACGAGACACAGCATATGTTAGCAATTTTCTATTGAAACGTAATAAAAAGAGTGGTTGATTTCTCAACCACTCTAGTATATAATCTACTCAAAGGTAATCGGATGTGAATCCGATTTGCCCTCAGTTATATGTGATTAGCACCTCAAACCTTTGGGCGTTGGTGGGGTGCTATTTCTTTTT
>CAMALN010000003.1 GCA_945836565.1 uncultured Lachnospiraceae bacterium | reverse complement strand
AGACTGGTGTACATTACTGCCTACAGCAGATACTGATGGAAATTATTATATTGTTATAGATAAGACTAAGTTAACGAATACTCCTAAACAGATTCAAACATTGACGTTTACGGATAATGCGGGTAATCAAAGTGAACCTATAAGTATAAATCCAAAGATGGCTTGCGTTGTACAGAGTGTGGACTTGCATGCAGATCTTATGCTTGATAATCAGATAGTTGATCCAACTCCGGATAAGTTAGCAGAATTACAGGCTGGAACAAATAAGGAATATGCTATAAAGCTTAGGGCTGTGTCACCATATGCATTGGATAAGGTTTATTTAACTGATGGTTCGGTTGAAATTGTAACGACTAATACTGTTATAACAAATAATGCATTTTCGGATGTGACAAAGCTGTGGACATATGAAGTGTTGTTGAAGTTGCCAAGTTCACAAAATATAAAATTTGAAAACATAAAGGCACATGCGATTGATACAAAGACTCCTACACCGCTTACAAAAGATATAGATTTATTCACAATCTTATTCGATAAAACAGAACCTATCATAACCAACACCCCTCCTACAGAGTGGGTCAAGAATGCAACATTGGATGCATCTGTTATATCGGGTGAGACAAGCTTTGAAGCAGATATAGAATCAGCGGTTTATTCTATAGCTAATGGTGCTGAGACTTCATTTACAACTATATCAGGAATAAGTGCTTCCGTTAGCGGAGTTGCTATACCTGAGTCAGCCGGTACAAATGGTACAAGAGTTGTACTTATGGCAAAGGATAAAGCCGGAAACAGTGATACAAAGGAATACACCTACTTAGTTGATGCTTCCGCACCGGTAATAACTGAATTAAAGGTAGACGGAAATGCAGTAAATGCAATAGCACTCACTAAGAATCCTAAGGTAACTGTGAAGGTAACAGATAATCTTACATTGGAGAATGTTAAGATTGAGGTTACATATCCTGATGGAAGTAAGAAGGGTATCGATGAGACATATGCTGTAACGGACAAGCTCGTAAACGGAGCAACAACAGACTACAGCTATACACTGGAAGCACTTACAGGTTCGTATGCACCGGATGGTGTATATACAGTTAAGGTAACTGCTGTGGACAAGGCCGGAAATGAGGCAATACCTAAGACTTTAACCTTCGAGGTAGATAACACCGCACCTTCTACAGATGCATACATCGCGGATGGAACCAAGGGTGGCAAGAAGCCTCGTGAGGACGGAACAGATGTATATTACAGAAGCAATGTTGCTATAGGCTTTAAGCTTGTAGAGAAGAATCTCAATACAAGTGATATAGTAGTTAAGGATAATGACAAGGTTGTAAACGTAAGCTGGACAAATGTCGGCGATACATACACAGGCTCATATACTTCAACTGCTGAAGGCACACACACTGTGTCAGTAGCTGCAAAGGATAAGTCATCTAATGTGGCTTCCGGAGATGCAGTAACCTTTGTGATAGATAAGACCTTGCCAACAATTTCTATGGTATTGAATGGTCTTGGCTATACAAGCGGACAGGGTGTAACATATCTTACCGGAAATGCATCGCTCAACGCTTCGATTTCGGATATGACTGAGGATGCAGGTGATTTGAATATACGTATCATCAGTAAGAAACCGGATCAGTCTGAAGGAAATCCTTCATATGTGAAGACTGCATCAAGAAGCTTTGACTTTGCTGAGGAGGCAGACTATACAGTTAGTCTATATGCGGTAGATATGGCCGGAAATACCAGTGATGTATCAGTTGCCGAATTCAGAATAGATAAGACAGCACCTGAGCTTACGATAAGCGGAGCATCGGATGCAGGAACCTCCGGTTCAGCAACCACCGTAACCTTTAATATAAACGAGGCATTCTGGTGGGATGCAACAGGTTCTGTATCGATATACAGAAGAGCAGGTGATGGACAGAGCGAAGCGCTTCTCAAGACTATCGATGTAAGACCTACAGCCGCAAGCACCTCTGTATCAGAGACCTTGACTGAGTCGGGCGTATACCGTTTTGAGTTTACTGCTTCGGACAGAGTAGGACATAGAGTTGAGAAGACCGGAACATTTACGGTAGACAGAAATGCTCCTGTTGTAGCCATGACCGGTGTAAATAACTATGATGTTACATCGGAATCAGTTAGCTTTGTAACTGAAATTTCAGATGAATTCTATGCAAATAAGAAGGTTAATGTAGTCGGTACAGTGACTGACATAAACGGTAAGGTGTCTAATATCGATTTCGGCGCCTACAATATAGCCGTGAATCCGACGGTTATAGAGAAGCAGTTCACTGATGATGGAATATATGATATCGAGATAGTATCAACTGATGTTGCGGGAAATAGCACAACACAGAAGGTACATTTTATAATTGATAAGACGAATCCGGCAATTGGTGACCTTTCTGCATTCGACGGAAAGACTCTTAAGGAATTCAACTGGGATATCGATTTGGATGAGCTTGTATCAGACCTTACTGTATGTGAGACACATCTTTACCTGAACGGTAGTGAGTATGATGGTATTTCAGATGTAGAGGATGGTTCGTACACCTTGCTTGTGACTGCAAAGGATGAGCTTGGACATGAGGCAGAGAAGAGTGTAACCTTCGTGCTTGATACCAAGGCACCTACCTTTATAGTAACCGGAGTTGAGGATGGTATGGCAAAGCAGGAGCCATACAACATCAGCATATCATTACAGCTTAGCGAGGATGAATTGCTTGAGGTTACATTGAATGGGGAGACAATTGTTGTAAATGACAATACTGCTAACATCACTGTTGACACGGAAGGCGAATATGAGCTCTACATGAAGGCAATTGATGTAGCCGGAAATGAATCAGAGCAGACTATAAGCTTTATCTATGGTCAGGAAAAGAAGAAGGCTGACTGGTGGATATGGATAGTCGTAGCAGTAGGAGTTGTCCTTATAGGAACAGCGGTTGTAGTAGCTGTTAAGAAAAACGGTAAGGAATAATCTTACATAATTACATAAGCGTATTTAATCGGCGTCGAGTAATTCGGCGCCGAAATTTTTCCTTGTAATATACTTGATGCTGGATTATTATGTGATAAGATGATATGAGCTGATATTTTAAGAAGGAGTTTTGGATGATAGATTATTGTATGTTTACAAATCCGGGCGGAAGAAAAAATAATGAGGATTATGTGGCTGCTACACGATATGGCGACCAGTATTGCTTTGTGCTCTGCGACGGCTTGGGTGGTCATGACCGTGGAGAGGTTGCGTCGAAGCTTGTGGCAGGAGTTATTATAGATATGTTTGAGGCGGGCGGAGATGTACCCGGCTTTCTCGACAATGCTATGACTAAGGCACAGAATGAGCTTCTGGCACTTCAGGAAAGAGAAAATCTCAAGGATGCCATGAAGACAACTGCAGTTATACTTGTGGTTACACCTGACCAGATAAAGTGGGCAAGCATAGGTGACAGCAGACTGTATCATTTCTTCGCAAATGGTACAAGATATGAGAGAACCAGAGATCACAGCCTGGTGCAGATGCTTGTGGATACAGGTGAGATAAAGGAAGATGAGATTAGAACACATCCTGACAGGAATAAGGTATTCCGAGTTATGGGCGCCGAATGGGGCACCAAGACATATGATAAGAGTGCGATACTTGAGACGGAGCCGGGACATAGCTTTGTGCTTATGACTGACGGCTTCTGGGAATATGTGTATGAGACAGAGATGATGCAGTACCTGAATACCACATCGAGTGCAGAGGATTGGGTATCGAGGATGGAACTGCTTGTCAGAGAACGGGCAGATATGAAGAAGACAGATAATTATTCTGCTATAGCAGTTAAGATAATTTAGAATTAATTCACCAATGTAAGTATTATAAAACTTATATATTACAGGAGATTACTATGTTTAAAGCGGTTGTATTTGATATGGATGGCGTGATATTTGACACTGAGAAATTATATCGTCGTTTTCAGCTTGAGGTAGCTGAGGAATATGGCATACCAAGGGAGCTGATGACAGATGTATGTGAGCATATTGCCGGTGGTACAAAATATTCAAACAAAGCTACCTTCGAGAGGATGGTTGGCAGAGGCATAGATTATTTTGAATTCAGGGAGAAGATGATACAAAGGCTGGATTCCTTTGTGGAAGAAAATGGCATAGAGCTAAAAGCAGGCGTCAGAGAAACATTAAGTTATCTCAAGGACAACGGATATAAGATTGGGCTGGCCACATCTACAGTCAGGGAAAGAGCCATAAATCACCTGAGGAATCACAGCATAGACGGATACTTTGACGAGCTCGTATTCGGAGATATGGTGGAGAACGGAAAACCGGCACCTGATATATATCTTAAGGCTTGTGAGATGCTTGGCACTATGCCGGAGGAGACCATTGCGGTAGAGGATTCGATAAACGGCATAATATCCGCCGGATCAGGAAAACTATATCCTGTAATGGTTGTCGACCTGATAGAACCAAACGAAGAGATAGCCCCATACGTGAAGAAGATTTATAGGCGCATGGATGAGATGCTGGAAATTTTATAGGAGGTATATAACATTGAATTTATTGACTGTTATTTTGAAGAAGGCTGATTTGACAAGCGATATCTGCAAGGATCTTGCGGAGGCAGGCATACATGGCGGAACTATAATAGATGCCGTAGGTATGGCAAGCATTATAGAGAAGATGGATGACCTTCCGATATTCGGGATGCTGAAGTCGATTCTCGCGGATGATGATGACCACGAGACTGTTAAGGTTATGCTCTTTGTTGTGAATGACGAGGAGATGGAGAAGGCAAAGGAGGTTATCCACAATGCTGTGGGACTTGATGAGCCTAATACAGGTATAATGTTTGCATTGCCTGTTACTTTTGTAGAGGGACTTGGTGCATAACGATGGATTTGAATATATATATGTACATTGCCATAATGCTCTTAGCGGCACTTGTGGCGGGGAAAATTGTCAAACAACTAAAGCTTCCTAATGTTACGGGGTATCTTGTAATGGGGCTGATTATAGGGCCTCATTGTCTGAATATATTGAACGATGATTTGGTAGCACATATGGATTTTGTGACAAATCTGGCTCTCGGCTGTATCGCATTTTCGATAGGAGCCGAATTCAAGATAAGCTTTCTGAGGAAGGTCGGAAAGGCGCCTATAGTAATAGGTATACTTGAAGGTCTGGGCGCAGTAGTGGTGGTTGATGCCATACTTCTCATCCTGGGCTATGATGTGACATTTGCACTAGCTATGGGTGCTATAGCTTCAGCAACTGCTGCGGCATCGACACTTATGATAGTGAAGCAATACAAATCAAAGGGGCCGGTTACGAATACACTTCTTCCTGTGGTTGCCATAGATGATGCTGTTGCACTTATGATGTTCGGTATATCCATGGCGATAGCAGGGGTTATTAGCTCACACGGAAAGGTATCGGTCGGAAAGCTGCTTCTGACACCTTGCATAGAGCTTTTTGGCGGACTCTTATTTGGAGCGTTGCTCGGACTTTTGATGGTTATAGCTGTAAAGTTATATACCGGAAGAGGAAACCGTCTTGCGATTACGCTTTTTATGATATGCATAACCATAGGTATATCTGAGATAGTTGGATTTTCGTCATTGCTTGCATGTATGATGCTCAGTATGGTGTTTGTTAATCTGTCAAAATACAGAGAGAAGATATATGAACCGCTGGATAGGATGACACCACCTATATATATGATGTTCTTCATTATATCGGGCGCCTCTCTTGATATTACAATAATTGCATCCGTAGGAGTAGTCGGTGCAGTCTATGTAATAGGAAGAGTGGTTGGCAAGGTTCTGGGGGCAGCTCTGGGAGCTAAACTGTCGAAGGCACCTGATATAGTGAGCAAATATCTTGGCTTTACGCTTGTGCCACAGGAGGGAGTTGCGATAGGTCTTGCTGCTACGGCGGCAGCTACACTTCCTGAATACGGCAACAGTATACAGACTATCGTGCTTTGCGGAGTTGTTATATATGAGCTTGTAGGGCCTATAATCACGAAGACCGCACTTAAAAAAGCAGGAGAGATTACAAAGACTGCATAAAACATACCAATCCCTCATACAATGTAATAAGTTGTGTGAGGGATTTTATTATGAAAATGATAGGAAAGATGATATGGGATGGGATGTACAACGTAGGTTATATGCTTATGGCTATGCTCGTGGGCTATATGTTGGACATCCTGCTTTTATTTGGTCTGGCGTTTTGTGTGTATAAGCTTAGGTGGAATGATGCCACCATAGGCATATGTGTAAATGGAATATATATATTAGGAGGAGCGATTGCCGGACTGATAGTATCAAAGCATAGACTGCTTAGGGCATACGTGCTGGAGCATCAGAATATGATGGTGCCCGTAGGCCTTGCGACCGGTATAGTGTATGTTATCATACTGATTGTGATTGCGATTCTTATCACTGAAAATGATATGTTTGTGAAGACGCAGTGGCTGGCGGTAACTTTGCTTGCACTTTGTGGGGGTCTGATAGGAACACAGGCAGGGTACAGGATGTAGGTGCATCACAAAAAATATCTTCACAAGAATAATATAGTGTGTTATAATAACGAAATCAATATGGGTATGTATGCCCCATTGTGTAAATATCGATATTTATTATATATGGAGGAAGCTTAGATGAAGAGAATTAAGACATTGACAGAGAAGACTTTGAAGAACACAGTTGTTAAGGGTGGATGCGGTGAGTGCCAGACTTCTTGCCAGTCAGCATGCAAGACTTCTTGTACAGTTGGAAACCAGAGCTGTGAGAACAAGTAATTAGATACTGAATCTAAGTATTGAAGAGGATTATCCTTGGATAGTCCTCTTTATGTATGTTACACACAGAATGTGTATCGGGCGGAAGTATTCGTGCTCGATGACCTAATACGAATTCGGGAGTACCAAGATGGTTCATCAGTATAAGAATAACGGGTATAACATAGTGCTGGATGTGTGCAGCGGCTCGGTCCATGTTGTCGATGAGCTTGTGTATGACATGATAGAGTTTTATCAGGACAAGCTTAATGAGGGACAGAAGACAGAAGCTGTAAGGTCTGAGGTAATAGCCTACATACAGCAAAAGCACGGTAATACCTATAGTATAGAGGATATCAGTGATGCAGCCTCGGACATAGAGGAGCTTATGGAAGCGGGACAGCTTTTTACAGAGGATGTATACCGTGATATCATAATGGATTTTAAGAAGAGAAAAACAGTAGTTAAGGCGCTTTGCTTACATATAGCTCATGACTGCAACCTTGCCTGTCAGTACTGCTTCGCAGACGAGGGAGAGTATCACGGACAGAAGCGTGAGCTTATGAGCCTGGAGGTTGGCAAGAAGGCCTTAGACTTTTTGATAGAGAACTCAGGAAACAGAGTGAATCTGGAGGTTGACTTCTTCGGTGGCGAGCCGCTTATGAACTTTGACGTAGTCAAGGAGCTTGTGGCTTACGGGCGTATGCGTGAGAAGGAAGCGAACAAGAACTTTAGATTTACACTCACTACAAACGGAGTATTGCTGAATGACGAGGTTATGGAGTTCTGCAATAAGGAGATATCAAACGTTGTCCTGAGTCTGGATGGTCGAAAAGAGATAAATGATATGATGAGACCTACCAGAAACGGACATGGAAGCTATGATGTGATAGTTCCGAAATTTCAAAGATTTGTAGAATCAAGAGGAGATAAGAGTTATTATGTAAGAGGAACCTTTACGAGACATAATCTCGATTTTACTGAGGACTTCAAGCATATGGCTGACCTTGGCTTTAAGGAGATATCCATAGAGCCTGTCGTCTCTCCTGATGAGTGTGAGTATGCTATAAGGCAAGAGGATTTGCCTGTTATATTTGAGGAGTATGATAAGCTCGCTCAGGATATTATAAGAAGACACAAGGAGGGTAAGCCGGTTACTTTCTTCCATTATATGCTTGATTTAAATGGCGGACCTTGTGTATATAAACGTCTGTCGGGATGCGGTTCGGGTACAGAGTATCTGGCAGTTACGCCGACCGGACAGCTTTATCCATGTCATCAGTTTGTAGGACAAGAGGAATTCCTGCTTGGAGATGTGTATAACGGTATCAACAGAACTGATATTGTGGATGAATTCAAATTATGCAATGTATATGCGAAGGACAAGTGTAAGGATTGCTTTGCAAGATTTTACTGTAGTGGCGGATGTGCAGCTAATTCTTATCAGTTCCATGGAAGCATAACAGATGCTTACGATATAGGCTGCGAGCTGCAGAGAAAGCGTATAGAATGCGCGATTATGATTAAGGCGGCTTTAGCAGACGAAGAGGATTAAAGAAGGTTAAGGAGAACGATTATGAAAAAGGTAAAAGGTAAGGCATTTGCCAAGCTTCTCGTATTCCTGCTTATCGTAGCAGGCGGCGTGTATATGGCAATGTATGGAGTTGACAAGGAAAGAGTCGGAAAGGCAAAGGATATTCCGCTCGGACTTGACTTAAATGGTGGACTCAGCGTAACTTATCAGATAGAGAATGAGAATCCGAGCAAGGATGAGATAGCTGCTACTATAGATAAGCTTCAGCGAAGAGTAGACAGCTACAAGAGTGAGGGTGAGGTATATAAGGAAGGTGATGACAGAATCACAGTTGAGCTTCCGAGACCTACGGATGATTCTAACTTTGACGCAAGAGCGGTATTGGAGGAGCTTGGACAGCCTGGTAAGCTTGAATTCCTTGATCCTGAGAATTACCAGCTCTGGGCTACAGGTCAGGAGTATGAGTCAGTTCTTACCGGTGCCAATGTGAAGAGCGCAAGTGCAGGTATAGATGATTCGGGAACAGTTAAGGATTACGTGGTTCAGCTTGCTCTTGACGAGGCAGGTGCAGCAAGCTTTGGAGAAGCAACGACAGCAAATGTGGGAAATTCTATCTATATAATATATGATGGCAAGGTTCAGAGCGCGCCTATAGTACAGCAGCCAATCACTGACGGTAACTGTGTAATCAACAAGATTTCAAGCTATGAGGAAGCAGAGCAGCTTGCCAGCACAATCAAGATAGGTGCACTTCCGCTTGAACTTTCACAGCTTCAGTATCAGATAGTAGGTGCTAAGCTTGGTAAGGATGCGATATCTTCAAGCTTAAAGGCAGGTGCTATCGGACTCGGCATAGTATGCGTGCTTATGATAATCCTTTATCTTCTTCCGGGATTTTTGGCAGCGATTGCACTTGGAGTATATGTTCTCCTGATGCTTCTTACACTCAGTATCGGAGGTACAGCGCTTACACTTCCGGGACTTGCGGGTATTATCCTTTCAATCGGTATGGCGGTTGATGCAAACGTTATTATATTCACACGTATCAAAGAAGAGCTTGCAGACGGAAAGGGCGTAAAGACAGCCGTTGATTCGGGCTTCCACAAAGCACTTTCAGCAATCCTCGATGGAAATATTACAACACTTATCGCAGCCTTCGTTTTGATGAAGCTTGGTACAGGTAGCATCAAGGGATTTGCTACTACACTGGTTATAGGTATTGTGCTTTCAATGTTTACGGCACTTATCATTACAAGAATTCTGCTTAACATAGTGGTTGATCTTGGCTTAACCAATCCTAAGCTTTACGGAAAGGCAAAGGCTATAAAGACCGGAGCATTTGTGAAGAACAGCAAGGTATTCTTCGTGCTTTCGATATTGGCTATAATTGCAGGACTTGTATTCCTCCCTATCAACAAGAGCAATACAGGAAAGATTCTTAATTACAGCCTTGAGTTCACAGGTGGTACTTCAACAACTGTTACATTTACAGAGGCTTATGACTTAGAGAGAGCGGAGTCAGAGATACTTCCTGTTATCCTTTCATCTACAGGACTTTCGGCAGGCGAGGTTCAGATACAGGCAGTAGAGGATACTGATCAGGTTATATTCAAGACAACTGAGCTTGATGAGACTGTGGCTGCAGATATGGAGGCCGCACTTAGAGACAATTTTGAAATCTCAGAGATTAGTGCAGAGAGCATAAGCTCTACGATAAGCGGTGAGATGAAGAAGGATGCTGTTATAGCTATCGCCATTGCATCAGTTCTTATGCTTATCTACATTGCTGTAAGATTCTCTGATGTTAGATTCGGTGCATCAGCAGTGCTTGCACTTTTACACGACGTACTTGTTGTATTTGCTATATATTCTATCGCACGTCTTTCTGTAGGTAACACATTCATCGCATGTATGCTTACTATAGTGGGTTACTCGATAAATGCGACAATTATTATCTTCGACAGAATCCGTGAGAATATGCAGAATGCAGATAAGAAGACGGAGCTTGACGAGATAGTTAATACAAGTATCTCACAGACGCTTACAAGAACAATCTATACATCACTTACAACCTTTGTTATGGTTCTTGTACTCTTCATAATGGGTGTTGAATCGCTTAAGGAGTTCACATTTACTCTTATGGCAGGTATCGTATGTGGTGCTTACTCTTCTGTATGTATTACAGGTCCGATGTGGTATTTCTTCAAGAAGAAGCTTGTAAAAAAAGAAGAAAAATAATAATATAATATAAAACAAAAAAGAGGCTGGAATCTGGCCTCTTTTTGATTATTATCAGGAGGATAATCATGTTAGATAAGCCGGAAGCAAAATGGATGATATATAATAAGAGAGCTGACTTCAATGCCATAGGCGAGAGGTTCAACATCGACCCTGTGCTTGCACGTGTTATCACGAACAGAGGTATAGTTGGCGATGATGCAATAGACATCTATCTGAATGGCGGATATGAGCATACTCATGAGCCTTCACTTATGAAGGATATGGATAAGGGCTGTCGTATCATGAAGGAGAAGATAGAAGCAGGTGCAAGGATAAGAATTGTGTCCGATTATGACGTAGACGGAGTTACATCAAATTATATCCTGCTTGAAGGACTTGAGCATGCCGGGGCAGATGTAGATTATGAGATTCCGGACAGAGTTCGTGATGGCTATGGCATAAACGAGAGAATAATACAAGAGGCTTATGATGCCGGCGTGGATACCATTATAACCTGTGACAATGGTATAGCTGCATTTCCTGCTATTGAGCTTGCGAAGAAGCTGGGCATGACGGTTATAGTGACGGATCATCATGAGGTTCCGTATGATGAGGTTGACGGGGAGAAAATATATAAGCTTGTGCCCGCAGATGCAGTTATAGATCACAAGCAGGAGGATTGCGGTTATCCGTTCAAGGGCTTGTGCGGAGCAGGAGTTGCATACAAATTCATCAGAAATCTCTATCGCATGATGGATATTGAGTGGCCGGATGAGGACTGGCTGATAGAGATTCTGGCTCTCGGAACACAGTGTGATGTAATGGACCTTGTGGATGAGAACAGAATCTATGTGAGAAACGGACTCAGGGTTATGGCAAATACTAAAAATGTCGGACTTAGAGCGCTTATCGAGGTAAATGGCCTTGCAGGCAAGAAGATGTCGGCGTATATGTTTGGCTTCATAATAGGTCCGTGTATCAATGCGGCAGGAAGACTTGACAGTGCAAAGCGCGGTTTGGAGCTGCTTCGCAGTACGGATTATACTAAGGCACTTGAGTATGCAGAGGAAGTAAAGAAAATTAATGAAGAAAGAAAAGAGATGACTCAGAAGGGTCGAGAAGAAGGTATAGAAATTGTCAAAGAGCATTATATGGAGGATAAGGTCCTTGTGGTGTGTATGCCGGAGCTGCACGAGAGCTTAGCAGGCTTGGTTGCCGGAAAGCTAAGGGAGAATTTCTATAAGCCGACGATTGTATTGACCAGAGGAGAGGGTGGTATGCTTAAGGGCTCTGCCCGTTCCATAGAGGGATACAATATATATGAGGAATTGAATAATGTTAAGCATCTGCTGGCAAAGTTTGGAGGACATGCCATGGCTGCGGGATTGTCGTTGGAGGAGGATAAGCTGGAGGAGCTCAGGACAGAGCTTAACAGAAGACAAAGCCTTACGGAGGATGACCTTACCGAAACCGTTATGTTTGACTGTGCTATGCCGATATCATACATTTCAGAGAAGCTTGTGGATGATATATCGAGACTTGAGCCGTTTGGTAAAGCAAATGAAAAGCCTAAGTTTGCGCAGGCAAATCTTCATATCAAGAGAGCTACGGTCTGTGGCAAGGAAGGACAGTATCTGAGGATAATATTTGAGGATGAAAACGGATATACTGTTACCGGTATGGAGTTTAATAAAGAAGGCTTTCTACAAGCCATAAAAGAGTGGTTTAATGACGAAGAATGTGATAAAATGCTTAATGGTCAGGATACTAACATATATTTGAATGTGGCGTATTATCCGTCACTTAATGAATATATGGGTAGAAGAAGTGTTCAGATAGAGCCTATATCATATAAGAAGGCTGAACGTTAGTACACAGTTGTGACACCGTATAGATGAATATACATATTAAAGGGAGGGCACTTATGAAGAAGATAGAGGATTATATGACAAGCATACCGGATTATCCAAAGCCGGGTATAATATTCAGAGATATCACAAGCGTATTGGAGAACAAGGATGGCTTGAAGCTTGCAATTGATGAGATGAATAAGCTTCTTGACGGCGTTGATTTCGACCTTATAGCAGGCGCCGAATCCAGAGGCTTTATATTTGGTGCACCTCTTGCATATATGCATGACAAGGGATTTGTACCTGTCAGAAAGAAGGGCAAGCTACCAAGAGAGACCGTTGAGATGAGCTATGACTTAGAATATGGCTCCGCTACCATCGAGATACACAAGGATGCGATTAAGCCGGGAGACAAGGTGGTTCTTGTGGATGACCTTATCGCTACAGGAGGAACCATAGAGGCTGCGGCGAAGCTTGTAGAGCAGCTTGGCGGTGAGGTTGTGAAGATGATTTTCCTTATAGAGCTCACAGACCTAAAGGGCAGGGAACGCCTTAGCAAATATGATATTGCCTCTGTTATTTGCTATGAGGGAGAATAAGTATAGGGCTATAACCTGATTACTCACTATATGGGGAGTCGGCTATGACTCACATTTTTTACAAGGAAGTGATATTTATGGCACAGGAAACATATACGGTCAAAAATGCATTTAAGAATGAGCTGAGCAAGCCTGAGGATTTCACACCGGTAGAGGAGCTGTATGACAAGCTCATAGATACTATACGCAAATACCATCCGTCATCAGATATTTCGATGATTGAAAAGGCGTATAACATAGCTAAAAACGCTCATGAAGGCCAGAAACGTAAATCGGGAGAGCCATACATCATACATCCCGTGTGTGTGGCTATTATATTGGCAGAGCTTGAGCTTGATAAGGAAACCATCGTAGCGGGAATTCTTCACGATGTAGTGGAGGATACTGTTATGACTGAGGACGAAATCGCTAAGGAATTCTCTCCTGAGATAGCGCTTCTGGTAGACGGTGTAACAAAGCTTACACAGCTCGATTTATCGCAGGATAAAATAGAGATTCAGGCAGAAAATCTGAGGAAGATGTTCCTTGCAATGGCAAAGGATATAAGAGTTATACTTATAAAGCTTGCGGACAGACTTCATAACCTTAGAACCATGCAGTACCAGTCTCCTGCTAAGCAGATAGAAAAATGCCGTGAGACCATGGACATTTATGCACCTCTTGCACACAGGCTTGGTATATCAAAGATTAAGATAGAGCTAGATGACCTTTCTATGAGGTATCTCTATCCGGATGTCTACAAGTCCCTGAAGGAAGAGGTAGAGACCAGAGTTTATTCAGGTGAGGAATTCATCAACAATATGGTTGCCGAGGTCAAGCAATATATGGAAGAAGCCGGAATCAAGGCAGAGGTTGACGGCCGTGTAAAGCACCTCTTCAGTATATATAAGAAAATGATTACCCAGGGTAAAACTCTGGACCAGATATATGACATACATGCCATACGTATCAAGGTTGATACGGTAAGGGACTGCTATGCAGCACTTGGTACAATCCATGAGAAATACAAGCCTATTCCGGGCAGGTTCAAGGATTATATAGCCATGCCTAAGCAGAATATGTATCAGTCCCTGCATACCACACTGATAGGACCGGGCGGAAAACCATTTGAGATACAGATTAGAACCTTTGAGATGCACCGTACTGCTGAGTATGGTATAGCAGCTCACTGGAAATATAAGGAGAGCGGCTCAAGCGAGAAGAATAATGAGGAGGCTAAGCTTAGCTGGCTCAGACAGATTCTCGAGTGGCAGACGGATACCTCAGATAATAAGGAGTTCATGAGCTTCATCAAGACAGACCTTGATCTGTTCAATGACCAGGTATATTGCTTCACTCCTGCTGGAGATGTGAAGAATCTGCCAAAGGGCTCGACACCTATAGATTTCGCCTACATCATCCACACAGCAGTGGGTAACAATATGATAGGCGCCAGAGTAAACGGACGTCAGGTGCCTATAGAGACAGAGCTTCACAATGGTGACAGGGTGGAAATCATCACATCACAGAACGGCAAAGGTCCTAGCCGTGACTGGCTGAATGTGGTTAAGAGTACACAGGCGAAGACCAAGATAAATCAGTGGTTCCGTCAGGAGGATAAGGATGACAATATACAGCGTGGCAAGGATGCTGTGGCAAATTACTGTAAGACTAAGTCCATAGTGCTTGCTGACCTTATGAAGCCTGAGTATATAGAGAAGGTTTTGAAGAAATACAACTTCCTGACATGGGATGCGATGATGGCATCCATAGGACATGGCGGCATGAAGGAAGGTCAGGTGGTAAACCGCCTTCTGGAGGAGTATAACAAGGAGGAGTCTTCAAAGCTTACCGAGGAGCAGCTTGTACAGAAGATAAATGCACCGGGACGTGGCACAAAGGGGACTAAGGATGGCATAGTTGTACAGGGTATGGACGATGTGGCAGTCAGATTCTCGAAGTGCTGTGCACCTGTTCCGGGTGATGAGATAATAGGATATATAACCAGAGGAAGAGGAGTGTCTATCCACCGTACAGACTGTGTGAATATACTTTGTATGGATGAATTCGACAGGGCAAGACTTATCGATGCAGAGTGGTCAGATGGAATAACTCCGGAGAATAACGTATATACAACAGAGATAAATATATATGCAAACGACAGCAACGGACTTGTATTCGAGCTGTCCAAGATATTTAATGAGGCAAATGTTAAGCTTACGGGAATGAACGTCAGAGTCAGCAAGCATGGAAAGGCGACAGTATCAGTTAAGTTCGAGATTCATTCCAAGGAGCAGCTTAATAAGATTATTGCAAAGATCAGAAATGTAGACGGTATCATAGATATCGAGAGAACAACAGGCTAGGAGGTAAGCGATGTCTGACTTAATTACAGTTAAAAACGTACTTGGTTCATTTCAAACAAACTGCTATACAGTAGCGAATTCCAAGACCAGAGAGGCTATAACCATAGATCCTGCTGACAGAGGAGATTTCCTGATAAATATGTACAAGACACAGGGCTATAAGCCGGTTGCTGTACTTCTCACACATGGACACATCGACCATATCGGCGCGCTGGATGATATAAGAAGGGCTTACCCGGATATAAAGGTGTATGCAGGTAAAGAAGAAAAGGATATATTGAACAGTGCCGGAGCAAATCTGTCGGCTATGTTTGGTGCTCCTTATACAACGGATGCAGATGAGTACGTGTCAGATGGTGATGTTATAAGGCTTCTTGATACGGATATAAGATGTATCTCGGTTCCCGGACACACAAAGGGAGGCACCTGTTATTATTTTGAGGCGGAGAAGCTGCTGTTTTCCGGAGATACTCTTTTCTGCGGAAGTGTGGGGCGTTCTGATTTCCCTACAGGAGATGCAGCTGCACTTATAGAAAATATCGAGAACAAATTATTTGTACTGCCTGAGGATGTGGAGGTATATCCGGGACATGACGGTAAGACAACTATAAGACGTGAGAAGGCGGGCAACCCCTTCTTCTAAGAGGTAGAATATGATCAGACTTATACAAAATGATCAATTATATAATAACGACATAAGGGCGATGCTTATGGCTTATTTTCCGGGAGCTAAGATTCGTGAGGATGTCACCTTGGATAAGGAGGATTGCAGATTTACCTGCGAGCTTTTATTTGCCGAAAATGTAACCAGCATCAAGCTGTACGGCAAGGAGATAAAATCTGATGATGTGCTTACAAAAAGCGTGCCCGGAGATTATAGGAATAAAGAAAGCTTCAAGAACAGATTTAAGTCGGCATGCTATGAGCTTATGGTACAGATGACAGGACGCGAGCTTCCGTGGGGTGATTTAACGGGAGTAAGACCCACCAAGATTGCGATGGCAAAGCTGAATGGTGGTGCATCAGCAGAGAGCGTAACCGAGTATTATATGACAGAGTATAAAACCTCGGAGAGAAAGGCTGCACTTGCTACCCGTGTTGCCGCAAATGAGAAGAGGCTTTTGGATGATGTTGATGCAAGGAATGATTATTGTCTCTATGTGGGGATACCATTTTGTCCAAGTCGATGCCTGTACTGTTCATTTACTTCATATCCTATAGCTGTATACAAGGACAGGGTGGAGACATATATTGACAGACTGTGCACAGAGCTTAAGGAGATAGCAGGGCGCAGAGAGAACAAAAGACTTATCGCGATATATATAGGCGGAGGTACACCTACATCGCTTACTGCACCGATGATTGACAGACTGCTTGGCTGTATAGAGGAAACCTTTCCTATGGATGAGGTGAAGGAATTCACAGTGGAGGCAGGACGACCGGACAGCATAACGGAGGATAAGCTTCGTTGTCTCAAGGCTCATGGAGTGAGCCGAATCAGCATCAATCCTCAGACGATGAATGATGATACGTTAAAGGCTATCGGAAGGGCACATACGAGCGAGCAGGCGGTAGCTGCCTTCAAGCTTGCCAGAAGCTGTGGATTTGACAATATCAATATGGACCTTATAGCGGGGCTCCCGGGAGAGGATGCAGGAAGCATGGGGCATACCCTTGCCGAGATACATAAGCTTGCTCCGGAGAGTATAACCGTTCATTCGCTTGCGATAAAACGTGCGGCGAGCCTTAAGCTTAGATTGGACGAATTTGGCGAGAGCATACATCATGATATGGATGAGATGCTCGATATGGTGCAAAATGAGACAGAGCGTCTCGGCATGGAGCCGTATTATCTGTATCGACAGAAGAATATAGGCGGTAATCTGGAGAACGTAGGATATGCAAGATCGGGCAGGGAGTGTCTGTACAATATTCTTATCATGGAGGAGATAACGGACGTAATTGCTGCCGGAGCCGGAGGCTCGACGAAGCTGGTTTATCCTGATGAGAACAGGGTCGAGAGAATAGAAAACTGTAAATCAGTCGAGGATTATATTGAGCGCTTCGATGAGATGCTTGCCAGAAAAAATAATATATAAAAGAAGGATATATAACGGAGAAGTCTATGCGGATACTCTTGATATACACGGGCGGAACTATAGGCTCGGATGTTCATAATGGATATATATGTGTGGGGAAGGATAAGCTTCAGGTGCTTGTCAGGGAGCTTCTGTCCGATATCCCTGATGTCGAGATAGATATTCAAAATCCATATACGATATTGAGCGAACAGCTGAGCGGACAGCATATATCTCTTCTTACAGGCTGTATAGACGAGCATATGGAGGGTTGTGACGGTATTATCATTACACATGGCACAGACAGCCTTATATATACTGCTTGTGCCTGTGCTTATGCTTATTCTGATACTGCTGTGCCGATTATGCTTGTGTCAAGCAATTATGTGCTCGAGGATGAGAGAGCAAATGGGACAGCTAATCTAAGCTGCGCACTTGAGAATATAAAAAACAGGGTTAATCCCGGAGTGTATATAGCATATAAGAACAGGGACTGCGAACCAAGACTTTATGACGCTTTAGAGGTATTGCCGCATCAGATGTATGATGACGGCTTGTTTGCTTTGGAGCGGGCTTGCATGAGTAAGGGCGAGGTGTCTCTTATGCATAAGGCTTGCCTTGACTTGAGTGAAAGCCCGAGGATACTCTGGCTTAGGTGTTGTCCGGGTATGGATTATGAGACATTCTCTGCGTTACTCGGTGATAGCTATGACTACATTCTGCTTGATTCATACCACAGTGGAACCTTGAATACATCGAGTGAGTCTCTTAAGGTCTTATGCAGTGAAGCTATGAAGAAGAATGTGCCGGTATATCTTCTGGGGGCGGAAAGAGGCATAAGCTATGAGTCGACAGCATCATATGAGGACCTCGGAATTATTGTGCTTCCGAGACTTACCTGTATTGCGGCATATATGAAGCTATGGCTTCTCGGTGAGGCAGCAGCTATGGGAGAGCTTGGCAGGGAAGAGGTTACGGCATATATGCTGGAGGAGTAAATAGAATTCGGATAAAAGGTTATCTGATACAGGAAATATATAATACAGGAATAATAACATGAATAAAAGAAGCTTAAGAATATTAGAATACAATAAAATACTTGGGATGCTTACTGAGTATGCGGTATCGCCTATGGCGAAGCGAAGATGTGACCGCATGAAGCCACAGAGAGAGATAGGTACTATAAATGCTCTGCAGGGGGAAACCAGAGATGCACTTTTAAGATTACATAAGCAGGGCAATCCTTCATTTGCGGGCTTAAAGGATATCGGGGCGACCATCAAGAGACTTGAGGTGTCGGGCTCGCTTACATCAAGAGAGCTTTTGGACCTTGCCGGACTGCTTGAGACCGCGCATGCCATAAAGCAGTATGGCGATGGCTCGGACCTTGATATGACTGAGAAGGTGAATGTTGATTCGCTTACTGAGAGCTTTAATCAGCTTGTGCTGCTTGACAACATTTCTTCTGAGATAAGAAGATGCATAATAGCTGAAAATGAACTTGCAGATGATGCGTCATCAGCACTTAAGAGTATACGTAGAAGCATGCAGCTTACAAATGATAAGCTTCACCAGCAGCTTATGAAGCTTACGAAAAACTCTGATATTAGTGATATGCTTCAGGAAAACCTCGTAACCATGAGAAACGGACGTTACTGTATACCTGTAAAGGCTGAGCACCGTTCGCATTTTCCGGGCATGATACATGACCAGTCCAAGACCGGAGCAACTCTCTTCATCGAGCCTATGTCTGTTGTTAATCTGAATAACGAGATAAAGGAGCTGGAGGGACGTGAGCTAATTGAGATAGAGAAGATATTGGAGGGCTTAAGCGCCATGGCAGCTGCTGCGGTTGAGGATATCGCCTATGATGTGCAGGTGCTTACGGAGCTTGATTTTATATTTGCAAGAGCGAAATTCGCGAGGTCGTACAATGGCAGTCAGCCTGTATTTAATACTGAGGGCATAATAGACATCAAGAGCGGCAGACATCCTCTGCTTGATAAACATACCGTGGTGCCTGTGGATATACGTCTGGGTGAGGATTATAATCTGCTCATAGTGACGGGTCCGAATACAGGAGGAAAGACGGTATCGCTTAAGACCTTGGGATTATTCACCCTTATGGGACAGGCGGGACTTCATATACCGGCTATGGATGGATCAAAGCTTGCAGTGTTCGAGGATGTATTTGCGGATATCGGAGATGAGCAGAGTATAGAGCAGAGTTTATCCACATTCTCATCTCATATGAGCAATATCGTATATATAGTCCGGCACGCAACCCCTGACTGCTTATGTCTGTTTGACGAGCTGGGCGGTGGTACAGATCCGATAGAGGGAGCAGCTCTCGCTGTTGCGATATTGAATGACCTTAAGGATATGGGTGCCAGATGTATGGCAACTACCCATTATAGTGAGCTTAAAACCTATGCATTATCTACCGATGGAGTGGAGAATGCATCCTGTGAATTCGATGTTGCATCATTGAAGCCGACATATAAGTTAAATATCGGTATACCGGGCAAATCAAATGCTTTTGCAATATCAAACAAGCTTGGCTTGCCGGATTATATCATAGATGCAGCAAAGGCACAGCTTGACAGTGATGCCGTAGATATGGAGACGCTTATTGCTGAGCTTGAACAAAGCCGTAAGACTATACGGGAGGATGAGCTTGCGATAGAGGCATATAAGCGTGAGATAGAGGAAAGAAAGGCTAAACTTGCGGCGAAGGAAGAAGAGCTTGCGGCGAAGAAGGCAGAGCTTTTAGCTGATGCCAGAGCTCAGGCAAGGGATATTATAGAGGAAGCGAAGACCGTTGCCGACAAAACGATAAGGGATTATAACAAGTGGCGCAGCAATCCTTCGAAGGCGGATATGAAGGATATGGAGGATAAGAGGGCGAAGCTTAGGGATAGGCTTAATGCTTATGATAAGGACAATGCGGCATCAAAGCCAAAGCAGACCTCGAACCTAAAGGCAAAGGATATCCATATCGGAGATATGGTATATGTAATAAGCATGGAGACTAAGGGAACTATATCTTCCATGCCGGATTCAAAGGGGATGCTGGATGTGACTATGGGTGTGCTCAAGATGAAGCTGCACATTTCTGATCTTAATCTGGTTCAGGAGGATACTGTAACCACGAGCATAGACAGTCTCAAAAAGGACGCAAAGGCCGCTAATAAGGGTCATGCATCCTATAATGCCAGACAGAAGGTTATGACCTTCTCGCCTGAGGTGAATGTTATGGGACTTACCGTAGATGAGGCCATCCCGGTTGTAGACAAATTCCTTGATGATGCCTGCCTGGCACATATGCATAAGGTTACTATCATTCATGGAAAAGGAACAGGAGCTTTAAGGAAGGGTATCCATGACTTCCTGAGAAGACAAAAGCATGTGAAGTCATTTCGCGCCGGCGAGTATGGCGAGGGCGAATATGGTGTCACTATAGTAGAATTATAGAAGCAATAGGGGGTATATATGGATAAACAGAGGATTCTTATTGTAGATGATGATGAAAATATAGCGGAGCTTATATCTCTGTACCTGATAAAGGAATGCTTTTCGACAGAGATAGCATATAACGGCAGGGATGCATTGGAGCTTGTGAAAAGCTACGATCCGGATCTTATACTTTTGGACATTATGCTTCCTGATATAGATGGATATGATGTGTGTACCGAGATAAGGAAGACAAAGCTTACACCGGTGATTATGCTGTCGGCTAAGGGCGAGGTATTCGATAAGGTACTGGGACTTAAGCTTGGAGCAGACGATTATATGGTAAAGCCGTTTGATTCCAATGAGCTTGTGGCGAGAGTCAAGGCGGTGCTTAGAAGAACTAGCGCAATAGCAGGCAAAACAGCTGTTGCAGTTGAGACGGACCGCAAGGGTGAATATGTCGAGTATGACAACTTACTTGTAAATATAACGAATTACAAGGTAGTGTTCGAGGGCAGGACTATAGATATGCCGCCAAAGGAATTGGAACTGCTGTATTTTCTGGCAAACAGACCGAATCAGGTATTTACCAGAGAGCAGCTTCTCGACAAGCTTTGGGGATATGATTTTATCGGAGATTCAAGAACGGTCGATGTTCATATCAAGAGACTTAGAGAAAAGCTCAACGAGAATCACGGCTGGTCGATTACAACAGTGTGGGGCAAGGGATATAAGTTTGAGATAGGTTGATGAGGTAAAGCTATGAAACACTCGTTTTTTGATAAAATAATACTGGGCTTCCTGTTCCTGTCACTCACCTTGTTTGCGTTGATAGTATTTTACTCTACATATGCTACAAGAAATGCGCTTATAAATGAGAAGACGGAGATTCTTACAAATGAAGGCTTTCTCGTTGCAGAACAGACGGTGTCAGGATATATACAGGGTATACTTTCGATAGAGGATGTACAGAAAAATATCAATTACTATAGCTCAACACTAAATGCCAGCGTATGGCTTGCCGACAGCTTAGGTCGGATATATGCGGTAGCCAGTCCGTTAAATGCCTTGGAGAATCCTGTGAATCTTAAAATGCTTGATCCTGATTTTGACCTTACAACCAAGCAGACATTTACGGGAGATTTCTATGGGGTGTTCAACGATGACGTAATATCTGTTGCCATTCCCATACAGACCAATGGTGAACCAAATGGTATGATACTGCTTCATTCCACGGTGGAACAGCTATCCAGCGTGCAGAAGGACCTCGTAAGTGCGATATATGTACCGTTTTTGCTGATGCTTATCGTATCTATATTGCTGCTTGCGCTTATATCGAACAAGATTATCAAGCCTATCAAGAAGATGAGCTCTGTTGCAGAGCAGTATGCTACGGGTAATTTTGATATCAAGACAGATATCAAATCCGATGATGAGATAGGACAGCTTGCCCTTACCATAGATTATATGGCATCGGAGCTTTCTAAGCTGGATGAATACAGAAGGGATTTTATATCCAACATATCGCATGATTTCCGTTCGCCGCTTACCTCTATTAAAGGATATATAGAGGCTATACAGGATGGAACCATACCGCCGGAGAAGCAGGGGAAATATCTCGATATCGTAATCAAGGAGACTAATCGACTGACTAAGCTTACCTCCAGCATGCTTGAGTTAAACAGCATGGATTCCTACGGTATATGGCTGGTGTTCAAGGAGTTCGATATAATTGAGCTTGTGAAGAATGCGATGAATACCTTTGAAGGAAAATGTGTAGAAAAAGGTATCTCTCTCATACTGAATAATCACTGTGAAGAAACGATGGTTCTTGCAGATAAAACCAAGATACAGCAGGTTATATATAATCTGCTTGATAATGCGATAAAATTCACACCGGCTGACAAAAGTATATATATTACTTTGCATGATAAAAATGGCAAGGTATTTGTGTCTGTTAAGGATGAGGGCTGTGGTATACCGGCCGATTCGCTGAATAAAATCTGGGTCAGATTCTATAAGGCTGATGCTTCGAGAGGAAAGGATAAGCAGGGAACCGGTTTGGGACTTGCGATTACTCGAGAGATTATTAAGGCGCATGGCGAGAATATAAATGTAGTAAGTACTGAGGGGGTAGGAAGTGAGTTCACATTCTCGCTTGCGAAGGTAAAAAATAAGCAGACAAATGAAAATGAATTAAAATGAAAAACAATGTCGGTCGCATATGTGACCGGCACTGTTGATTTTTATAGTATTTTCTATACTTCTATAGTTGGTATATCACCGTCGTCGGAAGAAGCAGCGTCTGTATCAGCAGCGGCCTCTGAACTATCAGTATCTCCCTCTGTTTCTTCAGGAGCGCCTTCGGCATCAGCGTCCGCCTCAGCAGCAGGCTCATTATTGATAGATACGTAATCACGTGATGAATCCTCAGGATTAAAATCCTCATCCTCGAAGAAAATCTCATCGTCCTCTACGTAATCCTCTTCGTTGTCAAATACCTTAGGCATCTTTTCCTTAATGGTAGTCTTAACCTTGTTAAGCTTTTCGTCTACATCGTAATCCTTATAGACCTTGGATTCTTTAATCTTATCCTTGAATGCATAGCAGAGACCGCCGACTGCGGCAGTGGCTGCTGTAACCTTGAGCAGATTCTTAACAAACTTTCCCATAATTATTCTCCTTATCAATTTTTATTATTCTTCCACAAAAACAATAAGAATATTCTAATACAAGAATTTGCAAAAATCAAGTGACAGAATTGATGCTGCGTCATGTAATAACGATGAATCAAATGTTGCGAGAGGTTAGTGTCGTTTTTTTCGTAAAGCATCTGCTACGGTCTGTAATACTGAGATGTCTTCCTCTGACAGATCGGACACATCCATTGTTCTATGCCGCTCAACATCCAGTAGGTAATCAGTGGTTACGTGGAAGTTGCGTGATACTTTAATCAGTATATCATAGGATGGATATCGTTCACCCAGCTCATAATAAGAAATAATCGATTTGGCAAGTCCTAATCTGTCAGCAAGCTGTTGCTGTGTCAGATGCTGTGATTTTCTAAGATTCCGTAATTTATCTCCAAAGGTCAATTATAATTTACCTCCCACGCCATAGTTATGTCTAAAAGTCTAAAACAAATATATCCACTATAAGTGAATATATACATATAAAATAGTGGAAATACTTAAAGGGTTATGGTAGTATTAAAAAGATTAGTGATATATATTAAAAATTATTTAAAAATTCAAACTGATATGTTATGATTCACACTATAAGTATATGGTTTCAAAGGTGAAGCAATGTTGGATATAAGGATAGTTATATGTGATGATAAAGAAGCGGACCGCGAATTGATACGTGACAGTATACAGCGTATGGATGACTACAGGGATGCAGATATAAATATGCGTTCTCCTGAGGAGCTAATGGATGAGATTGATACGGGAAGCTTTGACTATAACATAGCCATTATGGATATTGAATTCGAAAAGAATTCAAATAATGGAATTGATATGACCAAGCTAATAAATAGTAGGTATGAGCAATGTGTAATAATATATACATCCTCGATTTTGGAGTTTGCAACCAGGGTATATGAATCGACACATTGCTATTTTGTGCTGAAGAAAAATATGGATACAACATTGCCTCTTGCCATGAATAAGGCAGTTAGGTTGCTGGAGATGCAGGGTGTAAATGATATATTAAATATTACCAGTAACGGTAACGTGGTGATGATAAAGCAAAGAGACGTGTTATATGTCGAGAGAGCTCAGAGAATAGTGAGGATAGGCATGGCGGACAGGGAGTATAAGTGTTACAAGTCACTAAGAGAGATATCGAAGCAGTTGTCCGGAGACTTTGTCAGATGCCATCGTGGCTTCTTCGTAAATATGGAACATATAAGATTAATTGACGGAAATGAGCTGGAGCTGGATAATGCCGAAAGAATTCCGATAGGTGATACATATAGGGATGACTTTTTTCGAGCATATCTGTTGCATTGCTCAATGAATATATGAAAAGGTGTTACGCATCATGAAAACATTATGTCTATACATTATAATTACACTATTGATATTGCTTGTCATGCGTGCCGCTGTAGTAGCTGAACAAAGAAGACACAAAAAGCTGTTGGAAGAGAAGAATGATTACAGCCTGATATTAAGCAACGCAGACAATGGTTATGCAAATGCCGTCGAGGATAACAGGAAGCTTAGAAAGCTTAAGCATGATATGCTGGAGCAGCTTGCACTGGTGGATGGTATGATAGAGGCAGGCAATAGTCCGCTTGGTATATTGGTGGACAGAAAAAAACAGGAAGCAGAAGCTAAAGGGATAGATTTCTACTGTGATGATGCTTTTGCTGAGACGCTGGATAGGTGGTCTGTCGCATATGATGCGGATGAAGTGGATATGACAGCGCTTATAACTAATCTAATCAATAATGCATTTGAGGCTTGCTGTAGCTGTGAGAGAAAGCTTGTTAAGCTTATGTGTATAGAGACGCATAATGAGGTGCAAATACACATCTCAAACAGCAAGGCTGAATACAGGCATCCTCTGGAGGAGGGCTTTGCGACTACGAAGAGTGACAGGGATAGTCATGGATATGGTACACAGATAATAAGGGACATAGTGACAAAATATAAGGGTGATATGACTGTAGAAGATAAGGGCGATATGATTGATATCGTCATCAGTTTATTACATTTATAAGGGATTATTACTCTGGTGCAGTGT
The DNA here is from genome assembly GCA_945836565.1 of uncultured Lachnospiraceae bacterium. Lineage (GTDB taxonomy): Bacteria > Bacillota > Clostridia > Lachnospirales > Lachnospiraceae > Coprococcus_C. The sequence goes on along the minus strand of CAMALN010000003.1, from coordinate 92 downwards.
TGCACCGGAGGTGTTTTTTTGAGGAGAGAAGATGGGCATAAGTGATGTGATATTAGATGTAGTGATGGGCTGCAATGCCTTGTATGCGGCAG
>CAMALN010000002.1 GCA_945836565.1 uncultured Lachnospiraceae bacterium | reverse complement strand
TCTTGAATCTGATAAGGATATCCTGCATCGTGTTATCAAGTGCATGTCCCATGTGAAGCTGTCCTGTAATGTTTGGCGGAGGCATCACGATGGTAAACGGCTTCTTGCTTCTGTCTACCTCTGCATGAAAATATTTCTTCTCCAGCCATTTGCTGTAAATTCTCTCCTCTATCTCAGAAGGATTGTAATTCTTCTCCATATATGTTTCCTCCAAATAATATGTTTCTATATAAAAATCTCTAAACAACTCCGGCTACCTGAATGCCATGCGGCTTCAGCATATCTTTTATAAGCTCAGCCGCACCGGGATTTTCTGCCACGGCGGCCCTTAGCGCGGTAGTCGCATTGTCGCTTAGCTTCTCACAGCCCGCAATGCTCTCCCTGAGCTTCTGTCTGCGCTGATTCAGGCCATGCCTCATCTCCACCATCTCTCTTCTGTCGATGATTGCCGGTATCTGTCTCGCCCAGACCTCAGGCTCCTGTATACCCAGACTTTTAAGCCGCTTTTCGAGCCGCTCTATAGCCCTTCTAAGCTCCTGATTGGTCTCTGTATAACGAAGCCGGTCTCTGCTCATGACCTTGTACTGCTCCCAGACGTATTCAAGCTCATTTGCCGAATGCACCTTGTATTTATCATACACATAATCAAGTGTATTGGTGTTATTTATAAATTTAACCTTGACCTTGTTGAGCAATGATATCGCTCTGGTAAGGCAGGCATCATTTCTTTTTATATGTGTGACTATATTCACATATCTGGCATATCCTATGGCAAATACTAATGCCACAAATGCGACGACTGCCAGAACATATACTGTCACAGTAGACTTATTCATATATGCAATCGACGTAATGACTCCGAGTGTCAATATACACAGTACAAAAACGGTGATGACGATACCCCTTATCCAGTCTATCGACTCCTCATATTCTGCGCGCATATATCTTAGGTCTTCCTTCTCGCCCTCGAGATGACTCATGTCATTCTTTAAAAGGGTGTCTCTTCTCTCCATATCACCGAGCTTTTGTATCGCACCCGGCACCTCCCTTTCAAGCTGTGACAGTGCGTTATACTGCTCCTGTGGTAAAAGATTCTCTGATTGTATATATGTTTCCCTGTTTTTGTCAAGAGTATCTACATCCTGTGCAAGCTGAATAATCTCCTCGGCATACTGCACAGGCAGCTCATCTATCCTCTGTATGTCCATAAGATAAGAAGAGACCAATTTGTATTCCGTCTTAAGCTCCTCCATATGCCCCTTAAGGTCAATCAGCTGTTCACAGAAATCCTTTACCGTCTGTGTCCTTGCTTCCTCCGGTGATATCTCTTCCTCTTCCTGATATGCTCTCCTCGAATTCTTAATAGCCTTAGCAAGACGCTTCACAGCCTTCCTATGCTGCCTTGCCTCACGTCTGCTCTTTTTCTTATCCGAATTATTATCCGCCTTCTTTTCACGGATTTCAACAACACTGTCCCCGGCACTCACGGATATATCTCTTGTGCCTGTTTTTTTCTTATCCTTAGTTTCCGTATTACCTGTTTCATCTACGAATTTGATATTTCTTGCACGAGCTCTCTCTCCTATACTCATGCCCTTTTCCTGAGATTGCTTCTGTCCGACAGGTCTTTTGGCTGCCGTCTTCGGTCTGGCCTTAGTAGTATTCCTTTGCTGCTTCTTTATACCATCCTCACTTAATGACAGGCTTACTCCATCCTTTTCCTCATCAATAGCCTGAAGTCTGACACGACCATCAGCCGGTTCCCTCTCGGAAACCGGCTCACTTGTATCCTCTTCATTTAAATATGATTTCAGTCTATCGACCAATCCCATCAAATCGCCTGCTCTCTAAACTCGTCCTTAAGCTGTCCCAATATGATATCCATACGCTTATCGTAATCTATCATATCCTTATTCATCCTGTTATACACTGCCCTTTGCAGCATAGAATAGATAGTCATCTCACGCACATCCTCATTTGAGTCACCAATCTCCTGCATAAGATTCTCGAAATATTCATCATCGAGGTCAAACTTATGCATCTCCTGCCTTATTGTAGTCGCATCATTTCCGGCAGAGAAAACTATGAAATATCCTCTTAAGGATTCCTCTTTTCCATTCAATTCATAGGCGCGAAGAAACATTATCTTCGCATCCTCTATATCCATATTATTTGCGGCGGCAACGGCACGGTTATGATATACATTTCCCAGGAACACATTGTCCTGTATATCCTGGCTGTGCTCAAGTATATCATCATATATCGACGCTGCCTTGATATATCTTCTGTAGCCCAGATATCCGTCTGCCTTTAGCTTCTTTCTCTGGCTTGAAGTGAGTCTTCTGTACTTCTGCCAAGCCTCGATATAGCTCTTGATTTCATCCGGCTCATAATATCCGCCCTCATTGAGTATCTCAACAAGCAAATCCTGCGCGAAGCTTGTCTTGTTCGACAGCGCGGTCAGCTTAGCCGCAAGCTCCGGCATACCAAGCTCATCCCTTATCCAGTCAAAAAGCTTCTCTGACAGAGACGACTTACTTATGAGCACAGTATTATTGTATATATAGAAGCAAAGCTCCTCATAGGTATTTATCTCGACCTTGGTGTTCAGGAATATAAACGGATGCTCGGCTTCCTTCCTTGTACATAAAATTATCTTTGACATTATACCTCAAACTCCTTGCGATAAATCTTGTTGGTTGTTGGGAAAAGCTTTCCAAAGCCAACATCCTTTATAACTACTGCTCCCTCTCTCGGATTATCAAACTCTACCTCCAACGAGAACTTCGAGGTCTTATTCGGTCTTTTCGGTATACCATGCAGTCTGACCGACTCCCTTATCTCCTCACCGGTTCTTCTGTTCCTGTAAATGATAGTTATCGTATCTGTGTCATCGAGGATAACACAAATCTTACCATAGGTGTTGTACCACTGGTGTCCACCCCTTGTTATCGGGATAAATACTTCATTTTCCTCATCACCATTTGATATTCCTATATCATAATCTACGTTTTCTTCATCCTCGATAATGAATTTTCTGTAGAATTCCTCATATTCACCACCAACTGCTCTGTAGCAGGCTCCCTTGGTGTATATATTCTGTCCCGCAAATACTCTTCTGCCTGAACAAAGGATATTTCTCGACTTATTCATCCACTTCTCCGAGAATCCAAGTCCTGTAAGAAATACCGACGATATATATGCTTCCTTCATCTCTGCCTCACAGATATTTGCAAAGGTTGCATCCATCAATATACTGTCTCCTGTAAAAAGTGACATGTTGAACTTCTCGGAATAGTCGGTGTGAGATACCGTAATTACATCCTTATCTCTTCCTCTTGTGCTGTCTATCCTGTAATAATGCAGTCCCTCGGCATTGTAATCAAACAGCGCCACGCTGTTCACCCAAAGCTCAGGACTCTGATTAAATATATAGAACAGTCCGCTATCCAAATGACTTGTGATAAAGAAATTGTCCTTGACTATGCCAAGCTCCTTCGGAAGGCTCGACAATGACTTGAACAGATTCTTGTCGTAATCCGGTATGGTTACCACAAGCTTTCGCACCGTAGCTCCCTCATATCTGTAGAGGAAGGAGTTGATATGCATCTTGACCATCATAAGGAAAAGCTGCTTATAGGTGTAATTTCTGCCATCTATCTCCACAGTATCCTCACTGTTTGCCTTTGCATAAAGCTCGTCAAGTATGACACCCTCCTCCTTGAAGCGTGCCTCTGCAGCCTCAGAGCCTACATACCAGTCACCTGTATCTATACTGTAGAATAGAATATTCGGCATCATATACGTATCCTTGTTATTCAATTGGTTTACGGTTTCAGGCTCACGCTTTATATCATTATAGAAGCTTATCTGCGTGGAGTCCGGACACAAATCCATACCTATGTAAAATGCGTCTGCCATCTTTATCCTCCTGTCCTGCGACATTTAATACATTTAAGCATTATAGTATATCAAGATTTTCTTCAAACAAATGAACTGTGTTCAAATATACATCAAGGGTTTCAAGAAGCTCGTTGTCCTCTCTCATCTCCTGATTTACGAGCATGCTGTTGATAAGCTCAAATCTGCTCTTATCCTTGCGGTTGAATGCCTTGGTCTTAAGGACCTCGCTTTCCACAACATATGCGGTACCCATGATATCATCATCAACGCTGTATACAAGTCTCTCGCCGTGGAATACGACGAATTCCTTGACATACATGCCCGGTATCATCTCTTCAAGTCTCTCAGTCTTATACTTCAACGACTGTCTTGAGCCTGTATCAAATGCAAACTTAACATTTACCTGCTTACCCGGCTCGCTCTTGTATATAAGATAGGTCTTCAGGAATACATCCAGCGGAAGCTTAATAAATGAAGCAAAGCTCTTGTAGAACGGCAATATCTTGCCGGCATCCATGAATCTTCCGACCGTGTCAGAAATCCAGGTCTTCTGCTCATTTGTGTATCTGTCAAGTCGGCTGAAATGCATCAACAGAGCCATCTTGGATATCTCGTCATCTATATTTCCCTTTGATATCTCGATGAACAAGCTCTCAAATACTGAGCCCGGAGTCTGCACATCATATATAAGGTAGTTTCTGGTAGCCAGTCTAAGGAAGGCCTTTACTACTAGTCCTCTGTTTCTGCCCTGATAATATGCCTGGAATATATCATATATATATTCTACACTGCCCATAGAGAACATCATCTGTGCAAGAGTGTTCTCTGCAAGAAGAGATATATCCTTAACTCTGTTACGGGCTGTCTTGAACAAGGCTGCAAGCTCATCCAAATCTCCCTTGAAATGAACCAAAATGTAATTCAAGAGCTTATTATTTATCTTACCCATCTTGTACAGGTGTACACAGATGGCAAGAAGGTTCTCATTTACATTTCCGTCTGCCCCCTCCACACCGTAGCCGGCAAGCTGGAAGAGTTCCTCCGTATCTATCTCGTCAAAGCCGTAGAGCTTAACTGCCTCGAAGGCCTTGTCGTACAGCTTCATATCTACCATATATGCAATGATGGTTCTGGCATTTGCATGATTCAGATACTCGATATCAAACATGCCAAGGTATCTTGAAAGTACATCTGCATCGAGATTCTCATGATAATACTCGATAATATTAAGGTAGGCCTGCTGCTTGTAGTCATAGGATATCTCCGGACAGTTTACGATATCTCTGGCTGCATTTACCTCTATAGCACTCTTAAAGGTGAACTCACCAAGCTTCTGGTAGTTATACAGAAGTACTCTGTAATCTCTCGGACTGAACTTACAACAAATGTCTATATATGCCTTCTCGTCGACTATACGCTCAAGGCGGTACGGTATAGAACCTGCATATCTGTTACCCTCATCATCCTCAAATATTATGGATGCGGTATTTGACAGAATCTCCACATATGCCTCTCCGTTCACGATAGGTACTCGCTGTACATCCTCAAGCTCTCTGTGTGTAACCACGACAGCTCTTATGCCCTGATTAAAGCATACCAGCTTACGTCTGAATATAATATTGATAAGCTTTGAAGCATAGGTTGGGCTCACTGATTCCGGCTCAAGGAATTCATCATAGATTACAGTGAGGTCATCACTTACCTTACCCTGCTTAATCATATCCTTCATGAATTCCTGCATGGTTGTGCTGTATTCGTGATATACCTGCATATGCTGTGACTTGTTGAAGATTACATTTGCATAAAGGTACGCAAGCTCCGACTCGGTCAAGGTGTTCTTGTAATGCAGATACATAAGCACTGACTGTGGTATAAGGTCATATCTGTGGAAATTCATGCTCTTTACGAAGCACTCATTCAAGCCAATGAATTTGAGCGATTTGTCCACAGCATCCAGATAAAACCTATGGTATTTATTGTCTATTCTGCCCGAGCTAATGAGCATAGAGCAGATGCTTCTAAGTACATCTACGCTCTTGGTATTATCATATATAGTCTCCAGTATACCGAATATCTGCGAATCAAATTCCCTGAATGAGCCTGCGATTCTGATAAACTCATCCACGACATCATTGGAGATATACTTCTTCCTAAGTCCCCATCTTATAGCATGAATCTCAAGGTTTGACAGCTTTTTAAGATAGAGCGGGTTCTTGCTGAGAAGCTCACACATTTCAAGGAACATAACCGGGCTATAATAGCCCTGATCATATAGCTCCTTGATAATCCTATATAATTCCTTCTGCTCATTCACATATGATTCGTCTATAAAAAGCAGAAGCCAGAAATAGAATATCTTGTCCTTCTCATTATAGAAATTATTCTTTATCATCTCCTTGGCACGTTCTATAGTGACCTCATCCCTATAAACCAGCGCCTTAAGATATGCAAAATAGCTCTGCTGCTCCTTATCGAGACCTTCGTAATCAACATCAGCCTCTATACGCATGAACTCCTGCTTAACCTTCTCAAAATCACCCTGCATAATGTTCATATGCATAATTCCGAGTCTGTACAAATCATTTTCTGTATCAAGCTTTGTAAGCGTCTCAAAGGTGTATAGTGTTCTGTCGATATACTCCTTCACATCTATCTTCTCCATGCGATAGTCAAGGTAGTTGATGAGAAGCTTTGCCTGATTCTGCTTGATTCTGTGTCCTACGGTATTTCCCCTTGTGCTTACAATGCTCTTATCCTTAGGGCGATTAATCTTAATCTCTATATCTATAGTCTGGTAAATATTCTCGATGACAAGCTTACCGATATTTACTCCGTCAGGTATATTCTCCGGTTCAACCAATACATCCAGAGTATACATATTCCCCACGAAATCCGAGCTGGTAATGTTCTTGCGCGAAGGGAACAGAAACTCTGACATTGACTTAACCTTAGAGTTGGTATAGCCCCAGGTATTCTTGCTAATATTTATTGAAATTTTTGAAAGCTCCGTCGGCATCTCGATGCTGAGCTTTGCCTTAGCTACCGAAAGTGTAAGTGCACGCTTCTTATGTACGTACACCAAAAACTCCTCCATCGCTTGATTGACAGACTGGCTATACATAAGGCTGTCATATATCTGCTTGATAACCGGATCCCTCTCTATAAAGGTTCTCTTGAAATCATCTCTTACGAAAACCTTTGCAGCTTCGTTCCAGTTACTCTCGGCAAGTGTTGCGAACTTGAAGAGGTCATCTATCTTCTGATCTCCATACTTTACGAACGGAGTGGTAATGTCAATATCATAAGGTATCTTGAATTCACCGCCGTCGGTTATAACACTTATGTGTCCCCTGTAATTCTTGCCTGCAGCAAGACAGGTTGCATCAAAGGTGTAACACACGTCAAATTTGCGGCTTATAAAGTTATGGGTTTCAAACTTGAGCAGATACCTGCTGTCATACACCATCCCCTTAATCGGCATATCATTTACGCTCTTCACAGTGAACTTGCCCTGATACACTGTTCCTGATTCAATATTTAATTTTAAAAACTGTTCTGAAATCTCTACCTCGGGTCTCTCTATCTCGAACTCACCCTTGGCATAGTGCTCAATTATAGCCTTCATCTCTTACTCCGTTCACCTATCTGTATCTAATACCTGTATGTTGCCTATATAATATCTGTTTAATTTAAGCATTATTCACTTGCTAATAATCTATGCGAAGATTATAATATCCCTATACCGAGAAACGATAATACTTTCGCTATCGTCTCACATTATATCAAAGTTTTAAAGAAAAGTAAAAGCAATAATTTTTTTTTGAGGGGGATACATAAAATGGCTGAAAAAACACTTAGATTAGAGCAGTTTGATACTGTATTATACAACGCAAACCTTAATCCGATGGGCGTTCCGGAGAGTGTGACGAAGGCTATAGCCGAAAATGCCGGCAGGGTCTGCTGCTATCCGGGCGATTATATGCCCGAGCTTAAGAAAACCGTAGCAAATTATGCCACCTGCAAGGAGACCTCACTTTTCTTCGGAAACGGCTCGTCAGACATAATAAGAAGAATCATCTCCGCCATCAATCCTGCCAAGGCAAAGCTTCTTACACCATGTTCTTCGGCGTACGAAGCTATACTATCATCAAGCGGCTGTGAGATAGATTATTATGAATTAAAGGAAGAGGAAGACTTTGCCTTCGATATTGCAGAATTCGCCGGCACACTCGATTCCTCAATCGATATGATAATAATCGGCAACCCAAACAATCCTACCTCAGCTCTCATTGACAGAGACGACTTGGAAACCCTCGCAGCCATATGCCGTGAGCTCGAGATATTCCTTATAATAGATGAAATGTACATAGAATTCGTACACCAGTACCGCGATTATACCTTTGTACCTAGTGTAGCAGACTTCGACAATGTGGCTGTTATAAGAGGCCTGTCCAAATTCTTCGCTGTGCCGGGCTTTCGTATAAGCTATGGTATAACCCACAGCCGCTATCTGCTTGATAAGCTTGATGTTATGTTCGAGGACGAGACCATATCAACCCTCACGGCTATATCAACCATAGCGATGCTAAAGGATATCGAATACATTCTTGAATCCCAGTCACAGATATACACAGAGAGAAACCTCATCGTATCTGCCATGGGCACCAACAAGAACATAAAGCTCTACAAGCCTCACGCGAACTTCATGCTTGCCCGTATATTGAAGGATGACGTGAACGCCGTTGATATCGCAGAGCATTGCCACTCAAAGGGTATCATAATCAGAAATTGCGCAAACATCCGCGGATTAAACGACAAATACATCAGATTCTGCTTTATGAAGCCAAGCCAGAATGACCTTCTGGTAAATACGATACTTGAATTGCTGTAATGGTTATCATAACGCAACAAAATACAGATACTTTTCTATTTCGGGGACCACTCTCGTTTAGATACGTCTCACAGCGGATTCTAAACTCATACTGCGCTTACGCTTGTATTCGTTAAGAACCGGTGGACGTATATGTCCCCTACATAGAAATGTATCTGTATTTTGTAGCTGTTTCATTATCTTCTTTGGGTCTTTCTTTTAGTTTTTCCAATACAACGTTGCATCTTTGTTTTCAGGGTTTTATTGATTTTTTTGCTTTCTATTTCATATTTCCCAGCATATATTGTTTCTCATACGATAGATTCTCATTGTAATATACATCGCCTTTGGCTATGTTTTGTTGCCATCTGACCAAAAACTCAACCACATCTTTTTCAATAGTTTTTCGATCAATTTCTGTGTCCTTTGATACATTCTTTCTCCACACACTATCTGCGCTGTATACTACAAGCAAGCCTGCCCTTCTAACATATTCACAGAGCTCTGCTCCCGTATATTCAGGGGTTTCGAAGCACCAATCTTTATTCTCAAGTGCTTTTATCGCAATATCTCTCTTTATCATCATGCAATCCGCACTGACTGCACTGACATTCGCATCCGTTATGGCGCGCAACATATATCCTAGGTCATCCTTGTCAAGTCCTTCAAAGGCCGGGATAAGCTTCCCCTCCTTCGAGATAATCAATCCTGCATTTATAACCTTATCCTTTGCATCGATAAGCTTTCCGCCTACTGCACCGACATCAGCTCTCATACATATGCCAAGCATCTTGGATACTACGTCCCTCGAAGCAGGCAAAATGCTTTCACCCAGAAGCAATATATAATCTGCTTCAACTTCATTAACAGCCGTCTTGATATTCGTATACTGAATTATTTCGATGTTATATGCCTGCGATGAAGCAAGCTCTCTCTTCATCTTCTCTAATATGCGATTCAGGCCGGATTCACCGGTCTTTGCCACTTGAGTTGCCGATTTTGCATCGTTAGTGCAGGTGTCATCGTTTTTTCTTATAAGCACACTAATACGAGGCGGCTCCGTCACCTCATACTCCACCCTGTATATATTATTCATATCAGTCCTGACTGCCCTTGCACCCCGGCAGCTTCTGTTAAGATGAGCAGACAAAGCCTTAAATCCCGCATCATCAGTATATCCCTTTACATAAGGATCACCCGCAGTAGATGCTGAGCTTATACGCCAATGATACAGTACCCTTGCGATGTGTCTGATAGTCTTTGTCCTTTCTACGCATCTAAGCGTAAGGTCATAGTCCTGCGCACCATCAAAACGGCTGTCAAGCAAGCCTGTTTCAGTTGCGACGCTATCCAAAAGCGACTTCTTAACTACCATAAAATGCGTAATATAGTTATGTGTTCTAAGCAAATCTATGGAAAAATCCGGCTTGAACAAAGGATCTGTATGTGGTGCCGATATATCAGTAATCTTATCTTCATCGGTATACAGCATATCTGCTGCCTCACCATCATTTAATGCTGCCACTATTTCATATAAGCAATTCGGCGCGATAAGGTCATCGTGGTCGAAGAATGCCACATACTCACCTGTTGCAAGCTCGTACGCACGATTCGTATTCTCTGAAATCCCTTTGTTCTCGGTCAGTTTTCTGTACACTATCCTATTGTCATTCTTAGAATAATTCTCCATTATATGCTGTGTAGCAGGCTTCACGTCCTGTCCTTCCCCTGAAGCTGTATCGCTTCCATCCGCTACACACAGCTGCCAATTGCCATAGGACTGCGCAAGTACAGACTCCACCATTTCCTTCAGGTAAGTTTCCGGGGTATTGTACAGTGGTACAACTATGCTTATGCATGGTGCATATTCAAAGTGCTTATTTCTCTGAGCAGCAAGCTCTTCCGCTGTAGCCTTATGCTGCTCAAACCACTGCGCATATTCCTTGTTCGGACCATTTACCTTAGCCTTGAGCTTTCGCACAAGCTGCTTTACGCCTTTTTTCTTAAGCAGGCTTATACCCTTTGATATATTCGTATATGAAAATGTTTTATTCTTTTTATTATTTACCTTTTCCATACAGTTCTCGACTATTTATTATTATTCGTTAATTTCAATTCCCGGTTGCAGGCATATATCTATGCAAACATCTATATCGACATATTATATAGCCTTTGTCCAAGCGTCCCGACTTAATACACACATATATTTCTACGCTAATTCGTTATCACTAAATTCCAATGCCGATGCTATCACCGCATCCATATCATAATATTTGTATTCACCAAGTCTTCCACCGAATATAACCTTATCATCAGCCTCAGCAAGCTCCTTATATGCCTGATAGAGCTTTCCGTTCTTCTCGTCATTTACCGGATAGTATGGCTCATCTCCTACCTTCCATTCCGAGCTGTATTCCCTGCTTATAATTGTCTTCGGCAGGTCATTTCCATCCTCATCCTTGCCGAATTCAAACCACTTATGCTCAATTATTCTTGTCCATGGAGTCTCGGCATCAGTATAATTCACGGCAGCATTTCCCTGGAAGCTTGGCTTGTCTATAAGCTCATTCTCGAATCTTACCGAACGGTACTCGAGAGGTCCAAGCTTATAACCATAATATTCATCTATAGCTCCGGTATATATAACCTTGTCTGCCATAGCATCATACTCTTCCTTATTCTCGAGATAATCAACACCAAGACGAACCTCGATGCCCTCAAGCATATTTGCGACCATACGTGTATATCCTCCTACAGGTATACCCTGATACAGTGCATTGAAATAATTATTGTCAAATGTAAGCCTGACAGGAAGTCGCTTTATGATAAATGCAGGCAAATCCTTGCACTCTCTTCCCCACTGCTTCTCAGTATAGCCCTTGATAAGCTTCTCATATATATCCCTGCCTACAAGAGAGATTGCCTGCTCCTCCAGATTCTGCGGTTCACCCTGTATCTCGCGCCTCTGCTCCTCAATCTTCGCAGCCGCCTCCTCAGGAGTAACCACTCCCCACATCTTATTAAAGGTATACATATTAAAAGGAAGTGAATAAAGCTCACCCTTGTAATTTGCAACCGGCGAATTCGTGAACCGGTTAAATTCTGCAAAATAATTTACGTACTCCCACACACGCTTGTTGTTGGTATGGAATATATGCGCACCGTACTTGTGTACATTTATTCCCTCTGTCTTCTCTGTATATACATTCCCCGCAATATGCTCACGCCTGTCTATCACAAGCACATTCTTGCCCTTCTTCTTTGCCTCATGCGCAAACACCGCACCATATAATCCTGCTCCAACCACCAAATAATCGTATCTCATATACTTCTCCTTTCATGAGCCATTGGGGACAGGAAAAGTGGCTTTTTTACTGTCCCCTATGGCACTACAGTAAAAAAGCCACTTTTCCTGTCCCCGTTGGCACTATTTATTTCCGAGGTCGAACTTGTCGTGGATAGCATTCATAGCTCTCTCAGTATTTGCCTCATCGATAAGTACTGTTACTCTGATTTCTGAAGTTGAAATCATACGGATGTTGATATTTGCATCATAGAGTGCTTCGAACATCTTCGCTGCAACACCGGCATTTGTCTGCATACCGGCACCTACGATAGATACCTTAGCAACCTTCTTATCTACCTCAACGCTCTCGAAGTTGTTGAAGTTCTCGTTGATAATCTTTGCAGCCTCATCAGCATTCTCATCGCTGGTTGTGAAGCTTATATCCTTAGTTCCCTTTCTTCCGATAGACTGAAGAATCATATCTACATTTATGTTGTGTTTAGCAAGTGCATTGAAGAGCTTGAAAGCAACTCCCGGCTCATCCTTAAGTCCTACAACAGCTACTCTGGCTGTATCTATATCTCCTGCAACTCCACTAACAAGCATCTTTTCCATCTTTGCACCCTCCTTAACGATAGTTCCTTCTGAAGTATTTAAGCTTGAACGTACAACAAGCTGTACGCCATATTTCTTTGCAAGCTCCACTGAACGATTGTGAAGCACACCCGCACCCAATGTCGCAAGCTCGAGCATCTCATCATAGGTAACTGCATCAAGCTTACGCGCTGTCTTAACCTTACGTGGATCTGCAGTATATACTCCATCCACATCTGTATATATCTCACATGCATCGGCATGAAGTGCTGCCGCAAGTGCAACTGCTGTTGTATCAGAGCCGCCACGGCCGAGTGTAGTGTAATCATCGTACTTATTTATACCCTGGAAGCCTGTTACGATAACTATCTTTCTCTGCTCAAGCTCGTGTCTGATTCTCTCTGTATCTATTCTCTTAAGTCTGGCATTTCCATATACCGAGGTTGAATGCATAGCTACCTGGAATGCATTAAGCGATATCGCCGGAACCCCAAGCTTATTCATAGCCATAGCCATAAGAGCAACTGACATCTGCTCACCTATGGTAAAAAGCATATCCATCTCTCTCTTAGGCGGCAACTCATTGATATCCTTCGCCATAGTGATAAGCTCATCTGTGTACTTACCCATAGCCGAAAGTACAACTACCACGTCGTTTCCCTTCTGGTATTCCTCGATGCATCGTCTAGCTACATTAAATATTCTCTCTTTGTCGGCAACCGATGTACCGCCAAACTTCTTTACAACCAGCATAACTTCCTCCTACATACTGTCTTATTATGTCAAAATGTGTATTTTATCCAAATAACGTGGTGAGTATATCACGTTAATACAAAATTGACAAGAGTATAATGATACAAGATTTAAAATACGAAATTGCGTGACAAACACGCAATCCGTATATATTATTATATTAAGATCCAGATAATATTCTACCGCAATGCCATTTTAATTATATAAGCGAAGCCCAAATGTCGTTGCGGTCCTGCAAATCGTCCTAGAATGTCATTCTTATTCTGTTGATAAGCTCAATATTAGCTGACTTATCCTCGAATTCCTTATTAGAGAGTCTCTCCGTAATGAAGCCAAGTTCTCCATCGATATCTGCATCAACGTAGGTTACCTCTCCGAATACCTTCTCGATATCAGACTTTGGCGCTGCAGTTCTTGCAAAGAAACGGCATGTGAAGTTATCCATGCTGCCCAGAGTGAGTTTCTCGCTATCCCAGATAGTCATGATATTTGTTCCCTTATGCTTTGCCGCATCCACAACATCAGATACAACTGCTGATGCTGTAGGAAGCTTTCCTGCTCCTCTACCGTAGAACATGGTATCACCAAGCATATTTCCGTTTACAAATATTCCGTTGAATACTCCGTTTACATTATATAAAGGATGTGAATCATCTATCATAAATGGCGCAACCATGCAGTATACGGTTCCGTTCTCGCGCTTGCAGGTGCCGAAAAGCTTGATAGCCGCACCAAGCTTCTTCGCATACTCGATATCAGCTGCAGATATCTTGGTTATACCTTCTGTATATATATCCTCATAGTCAACCTGCTTGCCGTATGCCAGAGATGCAAGTATGGCAATCTTTCTGCAGGCGTCATAGCCCTCTACATCTGCCTCAGGATTTCTCTCGGCATAGCCCTTCTCCTGAGCCTTCTTAAGCACTGCATCAAAATCAAGTCCCTCATCTGTCATCTTTGATAGGATGTAGTTTGTCGTACCGTTCAATATACCGGTAATCTCAGTTATCTCATCTGCAGTCAGCGACTGGTTAAGCGGTCTAATGATTGGTATACCACCACCTACGCTCGCCTCGAAGAGGTAATTCACATTTTTCTCCTTTGCTATAGCAAGAAGCTCACTTCCGTACTTTGCTACAAGCTCCTTGTTTGAGCTTGCCACGCTCTTACCTGCAAGCAAAGCATCCTTTGTGAACTCATAAGCCGGATGCAATCCACCCATTACCTCTACTACGATGTCAACCTCAGGATCGTTTAAGATTACATTGTAGTCATGAACCAATATCTTCTCAACAGGATCTCCGGGAAATTCTCTAAGGTCCAGCACATACTTAACATTAATCTCCTGTCCGGCTCTTTTAGCGATGCTTTCGTGATTTGTAGATAAAACCTCGACAACACCTGAACCTACTGTACCATATCCCAGAACTGCAACATTTATCATAACTTCATCTCCTTGAATATATTTTCTACTTTGCTTCCTCAATAGCCGCTGTAACAACCTCAAAATCACTGTCTGACATTAGATTGTCTATAGCTATCGTAAGCATTATATCTTCTCTTCCGTTATTACTGTACTCGTTTGTACTGATAACACCATCTATATATTTGGTTTCCTCACCTCTTGCAACCACAGGCAGCTTCTTAATCTGCTCCGGTGCAAGCGAGACGATACCATATACTTTATCAACCTCTATTCCCAGCTTTATGCCATGAGTCTCGGCCACCAGAAGCTGAATATCGCAATCTGCATCCATTTCATCTATCTCGAAATAACCCTTCAGATTGAATACAGGGATAACCTCTTCTCTTAAATGAATGATGCCTTTTATATTCTCGGCACCGACAGGTATGGGAACAATCACATAATCCTGTTCTATACCATTGATTCTATCCAGTTTTACGCCGTATTTCTGATTTCCAAGCGAAAATACTATATACTTTGTCTCTGCCATATTCGCTCCCCTCCTATCGTGCGATTCATTTTCTTATATATCAAATATTACTAACCCATAGAATGCATCTGTTATACTACCCGTTATCTCGATTCCGTTAATTATGCATTCTCTTCATCCCGGAC
Organism: uncultured Lachnospiraceae bacterium; assembly: GCA_945836565.1. Lineage (GTDB taxonomy): Bacteria > Bacillota > Clostridia > Lachnospirales > Lachnospiraceae > Coprococcus_C. Next base: position 10,775 of record CAMALN010000002.1, on the reverse strand, counting down.
ATCATTTGAATTAATCCACTTCAGATATGCATTGATAAACGGATCAATATTTCCGTCAAGAACTGACTGCGCGTTTCCTATCTCACATGAGGTTCTATGATCCTTGACCATAGTGTAAGGCTGTAATACATACGACCTTATCTGGCTGCCCCAGCCATTGTCGCTTACCTCACCCCTGATATCCGAAAGCTTATCCATATTCTCCTGCTGCTTAAGCATATATAACTTTGCCTCAAGCATCTTCATCGCCTTGTCCTTGTTGCTGTGCTGTGAACGCTCATTCTGGCACTGTACAACAATTCCCGTAGGCAGATGAGTAATTCTAACGGCCGATGAGGTCTTGTTGATATGCTGTCCGCCTGCGCCACTCGCACGGTAGGTATCAACCTTCAAATCATCAGGATTAATATCTATCTCTATGCTGTCATCCAATTCCGGCATAACGTCCAGAGATACAAATGAAGTCTGTCGCTTTCCTGCCGCATTAAACGGAGATATTCTGACCAATCTGTGTACACCCTTTTCAGACTTCAGATGTCCATACGCATTCGGGCCATTTACCTGAAATGTAACAGATTTTATACCAGCCTCATCCCCATCCAGATAATCAAGCACCTCTATGCTATAGCCCTTTTTCTCTGCCCATCTCGTATACATACGATACAGCATCTGCGCCCAATCACAAGACTCAGTTCCGCCTGCTCCGGCATGCAGTGTAAGCACTGCATTATTGTAATCAAATTCACCCGAAAGCAAGAGATTTATCCTGTACTCTTCAAATGCAGACTTAAATGAATCTGCCGTCTCCTCAAGCTCCGGCAAAAGCGATGCATCCTCCTCATCCTCCGCCATCTCTATCAGTACCTCGGCATCCTCATATTTCTGCCTTAATTCATTATATCCATCTATTACATCCTTGAGATTCTTCAGCTCCTTCATAACCTCGCGGCTTTTGTCCGCGTCATCCCAGAAGCCCGGTGCCTCAAGCATAGCCTCAAGCTCACTTATACGAAGTTCCTTTGCGGCTATGTCAAAGTGAATCCCTCACTTCGTTAAGTGGTGTTCTGTATTCATTTAAAAAGAACTTGTACTGATCCAGTTCAATCACTTTACTCACCTTCTATCTATATATTGATTCATTTAATTGACTATATACTATGCTAAAACACACATCCAACATCAGTACGGAAATAAATATACTATTCGATTTCCGAACAATTTTCTCTTACTCCGGTATAAAATTCTACTTGCCAACTCCGCAGCAGAACTTATACTTCTTGCCGGAACCGCAAGGGCACGGATCATTTCTTCCAATCTTTGCAGACTCCCTTCTTATCGGTCCCTTCTTCACAGTATCATCCCTGTTTGTTCCTGTAACCTTAGCGACCTCCTCACGCTCAACCTTTTGCTCTATCTTAACGTGAAGTATCATCCTAACCGTATCCTCACGTATAGAATCAGTCATCTCGTTGAACATATCAAAGCCGGCAAATTTGTACTCCTGTTTAGGGTCCTTATTTCCATAGCCCTGAAGTCCGATACCCTGACGAAGCTGTGTCATGTCATCGATGTGAGCCATCCACTTCTTATCGATAGTCTTAAGAAGTATAACTCGCTCTATCTCTCTCATATGCTCAGCCTCCGGGAACTCCGCCTCCTTGGCTTCGTAAAGCTTAGCTGCCTCTTCCTTAAGTCTCTGCTTGAATTCCTTAAGGTTGCTCTTTGCCAGTTCCTCCTCGGTAAGCTTTATAGGCTGAAGCGGTACTATAGGAAGCAGTAATGCATTGAGCTCACCTATCTCCCATGTCTTAGCCGGAAGGTCAGGCGAACAGGTTCTGTCGATATACTCCTCGACAGTATCCTGAACCATCTTGAATACAACATCCCTCATATTCTCGCCATCGAGCACTCTTCTTCTCTCTGCGTAGATAATCTCTCTCTGTTCATTATTTACCTGATCATACTCAAGCAAATTCTTTCTGATACCGAAGTTATTCGCCTCTATCTTCTTCTGTGCCTTCTCTACGAATTTTGTTATAGTACTGTGCTGAATCTCTTCACCCTCAGGAATCTTAAGTGCGTCATATATTGCCTTAACCTTCTCCGAACCGAAGAGTCTCATTAAATCATCATCCAGCGAGAGATAGAACTTGGACTCACCCGGATCACCCTGTCTACCGGCACGTCCACGAAGCTGATTATCGATACGTCTTGACTCATGTCTCTCTGTACCTATAATCTTCAAGCCACCTAACTCAGCCACGCCTTCTCCAAGCTTTATATCAGTACCACGACCAGCCATATTTGTAGCTATGGTAACTGCACCTCTTTGTCCTGCATCAGCAACTATCTCAGCCTCAAGCTCATGGAACTTGGCATTGAGCACCTTATGAGGTATACCCTTCTTGCTAAGCATGTTGCTTAACTCCTCTGATGCTTCGATTGTAATAGTACCGACAAGCACCGGCTGTCCCTTTGCATGAGATGCAACAACTTCATTTACAATAGCGTTGAGCTTCTCCCTCTTTGTCTTGAATATAGAATCCTGATGGTCGATACGCTGGATAGGAAGATTCGTCGGAACGACAACAACATCCATACCATATATCTCTCTAAACTCCTGCTCCTCTGTCATAGCAGTACCTGTCATACCGGCCTTTTTCTTATATTTATTGAAGAAATTCTGGAAGGTAATGGTAGCAAGGGTTCTGCTCTCCCTCTTAACCTTTACATTTTCCTTCGCCTCTATAGCCTGATGAAGACCATCCGAGAATCTTCTGCCCGGCATGATACGTCCGGTGAACTCATCTACAATGAGTACTTCATCATCCTTAACTACATAATCCTTATCCTTGAACATGAGCGCATGTGCTTTTAATGCCATCATCATGTTGTGCTGGATATCGATGTTCTCAGCATCCGAATAGTTATCTATATGGAAGAATTTCTCAGCTTCCTTTACACCCTGCGCGGTAAGCACTACCTGCTTATCCTTCTCATCTACAAGGTAATCTCCATCCTCCTCTACCTGTGTTCCCATGAGAATATCCATCTTGCTAAGCTCGAGAGAGGCAGTTCCTCTCTTCATACGTCTGGCAAGATAATCACACATCTTGTAAAGGTCTGTGGACTTACCACTCTGTCCGGAGATAATGAGCGGTGTTCTGGCCTCATCGATAAGTACCGAGTCGACCTCATCCACGATTGCATAATGCAAATCTCTCTGAACAAGTTTTTCCTTATATATAACCATGTTATCTCTAAGGTAATCGAAACCAAGCTCATTATTTGTAACGTAGGTAATATCACAATTATAAGCAGCTCTTCTTTCATCATTCTGCGAGCTATTTAAAATAACGCCAACCTTAAGTCCCAAAAATTCATGAACCTGACCCATCCACTCAGCATCACGCTTAGCCAAATAGTCATTTACGGTAACGATATGAACACCCTTGCCCTCAAGAGCATTCAAATATGCCGGAAGTGTAGACACAAGAGTCTTACCTTCACCTGTTCTCATCTCAGGAATTCTACCCTGATGAAGAAGGATACCACCGATAAGCTGTACTCTGTAATGCTTCATATGGAGAACTCTGCTGGCAGCCTCTCTGACTGTAGCAAATGCCTCGACAAGTATATCATCCAAGGTCTCGCCGTCTGCGAGTCTCTTCTTGAACTCCTCCGTCTTGCCCTTAAGCTCCTCATCAGTGAGCTTCTGCATGCTTTCATCCAAAGCCTCTATCTTGTCCACTATAGGATATATTTTCTTTAATTCTTTATCACTGTGTGTTCCAAACACTTTTTCTATAAGGCCCATTTTTACCCTCCTTAAAAAGATCTTCGCCCTATGACTCAACCTATAATATAACATTACTTTTACACATACGCAAGAAATAACTTGCAAACACTGTGGATGTAATTCCACCTTATGTTTGTATAAAAATAAGGGTGTGGATAACCACACCCTCATATATATGTTCTACACCCCACGTATGAACTTGCAATTTTAGTATTCCGGCTCGATAAGTCCGTATGTGTTGCCCTTACGCTTGTAAACCACGTTTACCTTGTCTGTCTTGGCATTCCTGAATACGTAGAAGCCGTGTCCGAGAAGCTCCATCTGTACACATGCATCCTCCGGATACATGCTCTCAAGGACAACCTTCTTCTCTCTGATGATATTCACCTCGTCATCCTCATCGATATCATCTACATCAAAGAAATCGCTCTGAATATATCCTGAATTCTGCTCCTTATCTACAAGCTTCTTCTTGTAACGAGTAACCTGGCGCTCGATAACCTCTACTACCAAGTCGATTGTTACATACATATCGTCACTTGACTGCTCTGCTCTTATAATATGTCCTTTAAGAGGAATTGTAACCTCTATTCTCTGTCTCTCCTTCTCTACTGAAAATGTAACCTGGCAATCAGTATCTGCTGTAAAGAACTTCTCAAGTCTTCCAAGCTTCTCATATACTGCTGCTCTTAAACCGTCTGTTACTTCAATATTCTTTCCGCTAATTATGTAATTCATGTTGCCTCACTCCTTTACGCTGTTCTAATATCTATCCTATAGGATATGTTTATCACAGAATCATATATGTAAAAGACACACCTTTGATACACATACACCTTATATACTGAATCACGTATATTGGATAAATATTATGGTAATTATATCACATTAAATCTACTTTTCCAACCTTTTTTTCGTCAAAATACACATATCAATATCTCCCATATGTACACTTTCCATTTTTTCCTCATTTTCGCCCATAAAACTAAACAGAGCAACCCGAAAGGGTTGCTCTAAACACATATATTTTTTTGAGGCACCGGACAAGGCCAAATCCGGTGGATAAAAACTAATTAATTAACTATTCTTACAGCCTTGCAAGGTGTGCTGTAATACATATTACTTATGATAATTCCTGTCTTGGATGTGCTGGCATGCACAACCTGTCCGTTTCCTATGTAAAGTGCAACATGACCGATGGTTGCTCCACCATTCTTGTAGAATACGAGGTCTCCCGGTGATACCGCCGATAAATCAACCTCGGAACCTCTGGTTGCCTGCAATGCAGATGAATGTGGAAGTGAATAACCGAAGTTCGCATACACACTCATAGTAAAGCCCGAGCAATCTGTGCCCTCTGTAAGACTTGAGCCGCCATACACATACGGGTTGCCTACGAACTGTACCGCATAATCACACACTGCCTGGAAACCGCTGGTTGCTGTAGTTATGATATTGCTCGGCTTCTCCTCTTCTGCCGGTGCCTGAGTATCATTTGATGCCTCCGTTGCCGGTGTCTCTGCCGGTGGTGGTGCCACCGGTTCTGTATATGCCTGAGCACTGTCATAAGCTATATAGTTTGGATACTGTGCAGCATATTTTCCCGCTGCCTCATCAAATGCCATAAATTCATTCTTGATATAACCTCTTACGCCATTCGATGATACCAAGGACCATTCACTTCCTCTTGACTCAACCGCTAGAACTCCACCGGTTCTAATGGTTCCAACCTTCGCTGAGCTTGCCGTTGCCGCCTCACGAATATTTACAACACCGGTTGCTGTTATAACCGCCTTTCCGGCATATTCGCTGTAATCCGTGATATTCTCCATAGACTGAGCTGTATCCTGTGGTTCTTCCTTTGGCTTCGCCTCAGTAGTTTCTTCTGTTGCATCTGCGACAGCTTCTGTGGTTGCCTCAGTAGTCTCCTCTGTGGTCGGTTCTTCTATAGCTACTGCCTCTATAGTACCTGTAGTCGATAAATCAACCTGTGTGATAGTTCCGCTATTTGTAATATCTGCTTGTATATCATCTGCCTCAGCCTGTGCAGACAGCTCTTCACAAACAACCATCTGAAGTTGCTGTGCAAGCTCTCCTGTTCCGGTTGCTATGTATCTGTCAAATGCTGTAGTAAGACTTACATTGCTATCATTATATATGTACTCCTGCGATGCTTTAGCGTTATGTGAGGTAGTCTGTCCAACTGCTGTAAGACACATTGCCGATGCTATTGCAAAGGCACGGATTCTTGTAGTAGATTTCTTCAAAATACTGCCTCCTAATCAATAAAAACTACGATTTATAATTGTTACAAATATGTTACAATTTGTTACAAACACATATTACCACCTCATTTTTTTATTGTCAACCAGCTATCAGACAATATTTGAAAAATTCACAAACAGTTAACATTTATTGACAGGCAAAGAGTTCGGTGTGCGAAATATACCAGCCACATCTAAGCGTTTGTTCGGACACATCATAAAAACATATACGATAAAAAACACACATAACGAGCTAATATTTTACTTGATATTTTCCGATATACCACTTATAATAAAATAAATTGTAAATATGAGGAGCGTGATAAGATGAATATTACTTCATTAGGCTCGTCAGGTATCGATATCTCCTTAAGCGGTGACACCTCTCGTATGAATGCTATCGACACATCTATTCTTAAGAAGTCATTGGACACAGCTGAACAGACAGGTGCTATGCTTACTAAGATGATGGAACAGTCGGTAAATCCGAACCTAGGTGCGAATATCGATATCAGACTATAAACATCCTTCCATTTTATGTGAAGGATGTTTTTATTTGTTATTTTTATCATTTATTTACAATTCCACAATGTATTATAATTTCTGAATTTTGTCTTGCTTTTTTCTCTAAAAATATTGATTCATAATACTTTATGAATTCTAATATATTATACAAATACCATTTGGGAGTAATTATGGAGCTTACCCCTATAATCAAACGACTCAAGAAAAACATTCCTTTTTGTATAACAGCAACTATCTGCCTGTTGCTTCTAATCGGTGTAAGTCTGGGAATCTATGCCAAAGAGACCACCGAAGAAAAAAAGGCCGAAGAAAAAATCACCATTATTGTTGATGCAGGTCACGGTGGCATCGACCCGGGCAAGGTCTCAGAAACAGGTGTAAAGGAAAAGGATTTGAATCTGGCAATCGCAACAAAGGTGGCTGCCAGACTCGAGAAATACGGTTATAATGTTATAATGACCAGAACAGGTGATGCAAGTCTCGCCGAAATGGGTGCCAAGAATCAGAAGCGTTCAGATATGGATAACCGTATCAAGCTTATCAATGATACAAAGCCTGCTTGTCTGCTGTGTATCCACCAAAACAGCTACACCGATCCGGCTATTCACGGTGCACAGGTTTTCTATCAAAATCTATCTGCCGAAGGTCAGCTTCTGGCGCAAACCATACAAAGCAGACTCATCTCCGAGGTTGAGCCGGAGAACAAGCGCGAGGCGAAACCCGGTGACAGCTATTACATATTGAAGAAAAGCTCCTGCACAAGCGTAATAGTCGAATGCGGTTTTCTCTCAAATCCCGAGGAAACAATCAAGCTCTCCGACGAGGCATACCAGGACCTTTTAGTAAAGGCTATATGTGCCGGCTTAAATGATTATTATATGCCGGAGAAGAACAACGAAGCCGATGATACATCTGAAGAAGACACTATACAAAATCCTCTCGATATATTCCGAAAAAATAAAACAAACGAAGAATAACCATTTGCTAACATATTAACGAATGATTTTGCAAGCTTATACAAAATAATTCTGTAAACTTTCCTATGAAATAAAAAAGGGAGCAGGCTCCCGCTGCAGCTACTGTGCAGCATCGCCTGCTTCCTTTAATTCCATACGCTTTTTACGCATCGCTTCAAGTATGATGTTCTTGGCTTTTATAGCCTCCTCCTGTGATACAGGTTCAACATCCTTAAGAGCATAATCTATGCCCATTTCCTTGTACTTTTCCTTACCCATATCATGATACGGAAGTACGTCGAGTGCCTTCACATGCTCAAACTGTGCTATGAACTCACCAAGTCTTGTAAGGTATTCAGGTACAAGAGTTATACCCGGTACAAGAACGTGTCTTATCCATATCTCCACGCCATTCTCATTAAGGAATTTCAAGAAATCAAAGATGTTATCACAAGGCTGCGATGTAAGCTTCAGGTGCTCCTCCGGGTCAATGTGCTTTATGTCAAGCATCACAAGATCCGTAACCTTGACCAGTCTCTCGTACTTTTCCAAAAGAACAGGATTATTTCTTCTGAACATAATTCCCGATGTATCGAGACAGGTGTGTATGCCCCTTTGCTTTGCCTTCTCAAAAAGCTCAAGCAGGAAGTCTATCTGAGCAAGCGGTTCTCCACCTGTTACAGTAATTCCGCCACCCTTTAAGAAAGGCTTATATCTCTCATAATCATCTAAAATCTCATCAGGGGTCTTCTTTGTTCCGCCCGCCATCTCCCATGTATCCGGGTTATGGCAATACAGGCATCTCATAGGACAGCCCTTTACAAACACAACATATCTGACACCCGGTCCGTCAACAGTACCAAATGTCTCTATTGAATGTATCATTCCTTCCATAATTCGTATCTCCTTTTTTGCAATTTTTATAACTACTTTATCAGCACGATATTTTTTATCGTACCTTATCATCGATGTTTTTTATCAACGATATTTTATATAGTAATCTTCATTTTTTTCAATATTATTACTCCAGACCCCTATACTTGGTCTTATATCCATGATTTGTCTCCGGTCTCAAATCATTTGGATACATAGTATCTGCATATATATCAGTCTGCAAATCCTTAATAAGCTTAAACACTCTCTGGTAATCAGTAATATCGACTATTTTCAGCCCTCCTGTATGAGTGTTCCCTGTATTTGTCGTATACCGGGCTCCTGTCATACTCGGATGACAGCTAAGTACAATGTCTCCTACACCAAGCATCTGGTCAAATATACCCCTATGCAGATTAATATGAGACAGCTCAGCAAAAGGCTTCATCTCATATGTATAAGAGAAAACGCCTCCCGATACATATATGCCTCTGTCCGTTACAATGTATGCTGTATTTTTGTATCTTCGTACAGAAAATATAACACCACCGAGATATATCCATACAGGCATAAGATGTATCAGCATAAATACAACTATGAATAGGGCCATACTATCCGGCATTCCACCATTTGCTCCAAACAGGCTCACGCCCATTATTCCAAAATCTATTGCACCCCAAATTATCGCAAATATAAGCATCGGATTAAAAATGGCTTCTAATACAAAGCATTTCTTATCCGGTTTTCCTCGCCACAAAATGGTTTCATCATTTCCAACCATACATACCAAATCTTCACTTCCCATAACCAATCCCCCTGCACTATACTTAAGTAATAGCCAGCTCACCCACATTTTCGTCTAAGCCGAAGCTCCCGCTTCATGTGGCCCTCTCTATGGCAAGCTATGACATATCATAGGAACTCAGCTAGATAAAATTATAATTGAATTCACACCATTTATCAATATTATCATTAGATTAAATCAAGGAAATATATACTATTGTTCGTTTACTAATATTATGTAAAAAGAGGCTGTGCCTCAACGACATAATCGTCAAAGCGCCAGCCTCTAAATATAATCTCAAATTACATAGACTTAATTGACTCGTGGAATGTACGTGAGATAACGTCGTTCTGCTGCTCCTCAGTAAGCTTGATGAAGTTTACAGCGTATCCTGATACACGGATAGTAAGCTGTGGATAGTTCTCAGGATGCTTCTGAGCATCAATAAGAGTTTCTCTGTTATATACATTTACGTTAAGGTGATGTCCGCCTTTTTCTGCGTAACCATCTAACATTCCAACCAAGTTATCAATCTGCTGTGTACTAGCCATTTTAATATATCCTCCTTATAAATTATATTAACGCTGGTCGCCTTCCATATACTCATCTATACCATCATGAAGAGTAGGGATGCTGCACGCAAGGTCACCCTTGGCACAGTCTATGCAACCCATAGTCTGAACGGTTTTACCGTCCTGCTCCGGATCCACGGACACATTTACGTGTCCGTGACCGTTAGCCATCATATTGTCTAACATTGAAACAATGTCATCAACATTGTTTAATCCATTATCCATAATTTACCTCAAATTACTTGTCAAGTCCAAGATCTACATCAAGGTCACCTGCAAATACCTGATCCTCCTTACCAAGAGCACCCGGAATGATAGAGAAGGTATTTGAGATACCATCCTGTGAATCCATGAATGGAAGCTTAGCTACTGATGAAAGTGAAGCAAGAGCTCCGCTCTTATCTCTTCCGTGCATTGGGTTTGCACCAGGAGCAAGTGGCTGACCATGCTTTCTACCACATGGAGTATCACCTGTATTCTTACCATAGGTTACGTTTGATGTAATTGTAAGAACTGACATTGTAGGGAATCCATTTCTGTATACATGATGTCTTCTAATCTTGTTCATAAATGTTGATACAATATTAGCTGCCATGCTGTCTACTCTGTCATCATTGTTACCATACTTAGGGAAATCTCCCTCTGTCTCGTAGCTTACTACAACACCCTGCTCATTTCTTATTGCCTTAACCTTAGCATACTTGATAGCTGAAAGTGAGTCTGCAACTACTGAAAGACCAGCGATACCGGTTGCGAAATATCTCTTGACATCTCTGTCATGAAGTGCCATCTGGATTCTCTCGTAAGCATACTTATCATGCATGTAGTGGATAATGTTAAGAGCACTTACGTAAACTCCTGCCAACCACTCCATCATATCATCAAACTTCTCCATAACCTCGTCGAAATCAAGGTACTCAGAAGTAATTGGTCTGTACTTAGGACCTACCTGTACACCTGTACACTCATCAACACCACCGTTGATAGCGTAAAGGAGACACT
>CAMALN010000001.1 GCA_945836565.1 uncultured Lachnospiraceae bacterium | reverse complement strand
TATATCACACACAAAAACTCTTGTCTTGAATTTTATAGCCGGCATATATTTCCTATCAAATAAAAAAATGCAGGCAAAGCCACATGCTTTACCCGCATTTCTATTAATTATCGCTATATTCATCTTATTTTTATAAATTTTTACTCTGCCTTTATTTCCTCGGTCTTAATTATAAACTTTGTTGTTGCGGCTACGCCTTCCTCATGCATAGTAAATGTATCATACTCAGTTGAGGCTGTCGCCACTGCGGAAAGTCTGTCTACAAGCGATTTTACATCGCCGTTGTACGAATTTATTATCTTACTTATAGCCTCCGTATCATAGGCTGCCATCCCATCCTTAAGTGTAGTGGCACCATCATTTAGTGTCGATACGCCATCCACAAGAAGAGTTGAACCATTTGACAAGGTCGATGCACCGGACTTTAATGCTGCTATGCCATCCTTTAGAAGCGGCAATGCAGATTGTACATTTCCCGTGCCCTGTGCAAGTGCTGCCGAACCGGTTACCAGACTGTAGCCATTTGCCTGGACAGCCTCTATCTGTGTAGCAATCTGTGACTTTGCGCTTTCAACGCCCTGTATGGCCGCCGCTCCTGCTGCCTGACCGGCTGCAGTCTCTGCTGTCTGCTTTGCGACGGCTACAGCTGTCTGCTTTGCTGTCTCTATCGCAACCTGCTCGCAGGTTGTAGCGACAACTGTACCCATATCTGCTGCCATTATACTGCTTTGAACATCAGCCACCGTGGTTGATGCTGCTGCATTTCCGGCTGCTGCCGCAAGTGCCTGCACATCCGATAGTGCCTGTGCGTTAGCGGTTTGCGGGTCCATGCCGGCCTGCACATACGTCTGGGTAAGCGCACCAACGATTACCGCCGTCTTATCGCTCGAGCTGACTGCTCCTGCAACTGCCGACTGAACATCACTTGCGATTGCAGCCTGTGTCTGCTCATTTGCAAGCATAGAAGCTATCGTAGTATCTACGCTAGACTTGATAGTGTCGTAGGTTCCGCCCTCTGCGGTAAATGTAGTCTTCACAGTCTCTGCTGCATTATTCGCTATCGTCTCAGCCTGAGCATCTATGGTGCCTACAGCAGCAGCAGATGCCTGTGCATAGGCCTGATCATAGGCAGCCTTCTTCGCCTCCTCCGTCATTGCAGTATTGAGCGATGCATCAAGGTATGCTATGGCATTGCTTATAGACTGTGCACTCGCATCTATGGTTCCAAGGCCGGTGATTAGCGTATCCGACTTTTCCGACAATGAATCGATTCCCGATTTAAGCGTGCCTACACCCAGATTAAATTCAGACATTTTCTCAAGCAGGGTTGCCGTCCCCTCAGAAAGCTGACCTGAACCATCCACCAGCTGAGCCGTTGCATCAGACAAGGATGCAACCACATCATCAAGCGCCGACATATCAAGCTCGCCTGCTATATTCATGGCGGAGCCATCCAAAACAACCGTTGCCGTCATATCAAGTGCAAAATCAACCACATCAGCCTCAACCTCGACATAATCGGGGATATTTAACTCCTCCGAAAAATCCGAGCCATCCGACTTTATACTGTCCTTAAGTCCGGGCATACCGAAGCCGACTACAATGTTTGATTCTCCCTGCGCCATACATTTTCCGTTTGTGACCGTCACATTTGTAAAATTCTCAGGAAGAACCATTCCCGTAACCGCGATAAACGGAACGTAGACATCCTCCTTATGACCGTTTATCTCCTTGGTAACAGCTGCATTATTCGTGTAATCTATACGGATTTTCACCCTGCCGCTGGCTCCGGCAAGCTGCTCCGGTGTAACCTTACTTCCATCCAGATAATAGCTAAGCGAAACATTTACCGGAAGCTCCTTGTCAGACCTTCCCTGATAGGTGATATCATTTCCTGCAGCCTGCCAGGTGATGGTGTCTCCGTCTTGTGCAAATGTCTCGTCGCCCTTTATATTCTCTATATCCTTAAGGTCTGTCTTATCAGTAAGTACTGCCTTGCCGTCTGTGTTTTTCAGCACCTCATTTACAAGAATCTCCTTCGGCTTACCGCTTGCATCCGCAAATGCATACACAGTTTCATCCTTGTATATATCCTTTTCCTTTACATTTACATTCGCTGAAAGCTTATCTATAAGCTCCTCCTCGGACACTGTATCCGACACCGCATCCGTTCCGGTTGCAACATTCTCTACATTGACGGCAGCCTCAGACATATTTACTCCGTAAAGGGTATCGTTTAACACCTCCTGCTTCTTTTCTGCGACCATGCCTGCACCACAGGCTGCTACCGATATAGCAACCGCCGTAACACCGCCGGTTATATATTTTTTCTTCTTATCTATAGAAATCTTACTCATAATAATTGCCTCCTTCTAAATTGATTACCGCAAATTCATCTTACCCTATGCTTCATTCGCATGCGCTTTATATTTAAATCCGCTGCTCGTCGCACATATCAGTTTATCAAATACCATGAACATCGACGGAAGTACCAATATTACAACCACCATGCTTATAAGTGCTCCTCTCGCCATAAGTATGCAAAGCGAGCTAATCATATCTATCTGAGAATACATGCCTACGCCAAAGGTTGCTGCGAAGAAGCTGAGCGCACTTACAATTATCGATTGAACCGAGCCTGACATGGCATTTGCCACTGCCTCCTGCTTTGCCATACCATGATTTCTGCATCGCTTGTATTTGTTCGTCATGAGTATCGCGTAATCGACCGTCGCGCCAAGCTGTATGGTTCCGATTACTATGGATGCAATGAACGGCAAGGTGGTTCCGGTGTATGCCGGTATGCCCATATTGATAAATATCGCGAATTCAATTACCGCCACCAATATAACCGGCAACGAAATCGACTTGAATACGATTGCAATTATCACAAATATTACTCCGATGGATACAGCACTTACCTTCTTGAAATCCTCATCTGTAATCTCTATCAAATCCTTGGTGCAAGGCGCCTCACCGATTAGCATACCGCCCTCATCGTAGGATTTTACGATTTCCTGTATCCTGCGGCACTGTTCATTTACTTCATCAGAAGCAACGGCATATTCCGTCATTATCATTATCATTTTGTGCTCATCCGATACGAATACATCCTTAAGCTTCTCCGGGAGCATCGCCTCAGGTATACCAAGCTTAGCTATAGAATCTATTCCGAGCACAGCCTTTACCCCGTCAAGCTGCTTTATATCCTCAAGCATATTTGCCGCAGCCTTGGTAGGAAGCTTTGAATCGACAAGAACCATATGTGTCGCCCCCATTGCATACTGTTCTTCAAGCTTTTCATTTGCCGCAACGCTCTCTAAGTCCTTCGGCAATGTACCGGCCAGGTCGTAATAGACCGATGTATGAGTGTAACCATACAGCGCCGGCACAAGTATCAATGCAAATAATATTATGAATATGTAGAAATGCTTTGACACCCAGCCGCCTATGCAGCCAATGTCGGGCAGCAGCACCTTGTGCTTAGTCTTCTCAATTGCCTTATCAAATATAAGAAGCATGGATGGAAGAAGCGTTACACAGCTTATAACGCCGAGTACAACGCCCTTTGCCATAACAACACCCAAGTCCATACCAAGCGTAAAGCTCATAAAGCAAAGTGCGATAAAGCCTGCCACTGTAGTAACAGAGCTTCCGACTACAGAGGAAATGGTATTTGATATGGCATGTGCCATAGCCCTTTCCTTGTCACCCTCGAATCTCTTCTGATTCTCCTCATAGCTGTGCCAGAGGAATATAGAGTAATCCATCGTCACACCAAGCTGCAGCACCGCCGCAAGTGCCTGTGTCACATAGGATATCTCGCCTTTTATCATATTGCTTCCCAGGTTATAAAGTATCGCCATACCTATACTTATAATGAAGAATACCGGTGCAAGTGCGCTGTCCATGGTAAGTGCAAGGACAAGAAGCGCAAGCACGACGGCTATGACTACATATACAGGCACCTCTCTGTCGCACAGATTCTTGATATCCGTAACAACCGCCGACATACCTGAGAGATACACCCTGTCATCCACTATTTCCCTGATATCTTCTATAGCCTCCATCGTCTCATCAGACGACATCGAGGTTGGAAACAGCACGAACATTATGGTTGAATCCTTATCCTTGTTCGCAAATACCTTTAACAAATCATCCGGAAGCAGCTCCTTCGGCAGCGAAATGTCCGCTATCGAATCATACCAGAGCACTTCCTTGACATTTTCAACCTTACACATCTCTTTTCTTATGGCGCTTATCTCCTTGTCAGGCATTCCTTCTATTACACAGACCGAAAATGCACCGACTCCGAATTCATCCACAAGAATTTCCTGTCCCTCCATGGTCTCTATGTCATCCGGCAGATATGCCAGGATATCATAGTTAACTCTCGTCTTTATAAAACCCAAGGCTGCAGGAATAAGCAAAAGGATACCCAAGACAAGTATCAATATTCTGTTTTTAACAACCCATTTACCGACTTTAATCATCTTCATCTTCCTTTCCGTTTTATATATATGTATATGTGTCTTGTCTTTAGAAATAAATAATAAAAGGGTGATTGAATAAATCAAATATTCAATCACCCTTTAATGTTTTCTTTTTATATATCCCAATCAGAATTTGTATTTACAATTTATATATTCGCATTCTATTGTTTGGATAATATGACGAATTTATAACTTTGTATATATTTCAACTACAATAGTCCAATACATGTTACGGTCATCAATTCATAACAGCTTCATCATTCACGATGACTAACTGTATCCGAATATCTGATTCAGACATCATTTACATCGACACGCTCATAATATCCATCATCGAATGGGTACTGATATACTCATATATCTCAGACAATTCCTTTGGCTGAATAAGGAAATCCGTCCTAATCCACTCTATTGCAATATAGACCATCGACTGCGCATAGTAGGTTGCGATTACATCCTGCGACAGCCATGGGTAGGTCGTGTGCATTTCACCGTGCTTTTCTACCATAACCTCCTTGAGGAGTCTGGCAACCTGCTCACGTGCAATAGTCTCAAATGAATTCTGCCCTTCAATTTTTACGGCCTGCTTATAAAATTCCTTCTCATTCTTAATTGCCGAGAACAAGAGTGTGAGTCCCTCAATTATCATATCATTTATCAAGAGCGGCTTAATAGGTGATATCAGATCATACCACACGATATACTCAAGCATGTCATACTTGTCCTTGAAATGATTATAAAATGTCGGACGTATTACGCCTGCCGCATCTGTTATATCCTTGACAGTAATCTTTTCCATCGGCATCCTTCGAAGGAGCGTCTTAAAGCATGCTGCCATCTTATTTTTTGTACCTCTTTTTTCGGTTGTTCTTGTATTATCTGTCATTTTTCTCTCCTCACATATCATGAATATACAACTGTATGCTACCAGATCACTCCGGCCATTTTACAATTTTAATTACAACAATGTGGTATAGTCATCACAGTAGCGGTGCAAAGAGTCTCAACAGGCTTCTCGCATATATCCTCCATTTGCTTACATTCAAAAGCTCATCCGCTGTTACCTCATCACATACCTGCAGTGTCTCGACGAAATCCTCTCTCATATCCTTGATAGTATCCGTATCAAACATCCACACACCACATTCAAAATGCAGATACAAGCTACGATAATCAAAGTTTACGGTTCCGACAGTCGCAATCCTGTCGTCCACAATCACAGTTTTCGCATGAATAAATCCCGGCGTATACTGATATATCTTAACGCCCGCCTTCACAAGCTCCGGATAATACGACTGCGTCACCATGTACACCATCTTCTTATCAGGTATGCCCGGCGTGATTATTCTCACATCAATTCCGCTCTTCGCCGCCAATGTAAGCGCAGTCACTATCTCATTATCAACTATAAGATACGGCGTGGTGATATACACATAATGCTTCGCCTTATTTATCATATTCAGATAAATATTCTCGCCGACAATCTCATCATCCACAGGAGTATCGCCATACGGCTGCACGTATCCTCGCACATTTGTATCCGTGGTAAGCTCATTCGCATATACCGACGGAATGTATTTTTTATAATCCCATCGCTCTCCGGTTTCAAGCTTCCAGTTTTGAAGGAACATAACCGTCAGATTCCACACCGCATCACCCTTTATCATAATACCGGTATCCTTCCAATGTCCAAAGCGTTCCTCTCTATTTATATACTCGTCTGCCAGATTGATGCCACCGGTAAATCCCGTATGTCCGTCAATTATTGTAATCTTTCTGTGGTCACGGTTGTTGTACCTTAGCGACAATATCGGCAGCACACGGTTAAATGAAACCACTCTTATGCCAAGTGCCTCCATCTCTTTATTGAATCTGCTCGGCACGCTCATCGCACAACCAAAATCATCATATATAAGCCTTACCTCGACGCCCTCCTTAACCTTCTCAGTCAGGATGCTGAGTATCGTATCCCACATCTCGCCCTGCTTGATGATGAAATATTCCATGAATATGAAATGCTTTGCCGCCCTAAGCTCCTGCTTCAGCACCTCATAGTTATTCTCGCCGAGATAAAAATACCTCACCGATGTATTCTTGTACACCGGATATCCTGCTGCCGTAGATATATAATGCGATTGCACAGCCGCACTCTGACTTATACTGCGAATTTCCTCTCTTATAGCTGTATCGTCCGGCAGATATCCTATACCCTCAACATTATTTCTGGCAGCCTTTCGTATGAATTTCATCCTGGTTTTATTTCCGGCAAGCATAATATACAGCAAGCCACCAACCAGCGGAAATGCAAGTATCATGGTAACCCATGCCAGCTTATAAGCCGGATTATCCTGCCTGTTCGTTATATACAAAACCGCCCATACACTGACCAGTGTCGCGCCTGTACGCCAATATATAACATAAGACCTCATGATACCATATATCACAAACAGGATGGCAATCTGAAGTATAATCAACGTACTTACTACAGCAAGCTTTGAAAGGAACAATGTCCTGCCTCTGTTTTTTGAACCGATATTTGATTTCTTAACCTTCTTACCGAGTCGTCTGTCACTCATATCGCCACCTCCTATTCACAGTTTTTTAAACTCGAACATACAATGCTTTTATATATAGCTTTTCCAGATATCAGAAATATCCCCCAATAATATGCTTCAAATTTTATTCATTCCCTTAATATGGAATATCATTTTATACACCATAAGTAATGATCTCTAACAATTATACATATTTTTATAATTTATCACTCTACTTGCTCCACCTTCCGGATGCACCACAAGGTAGTACCAGACCTGATGCTCTCACCGGAAGTCCAATCTCCTCTGATACAACACTGCCACCGAACTTACTTACAACCTCTGTCGATATAAGATAGGTAAGCACTGCGGAAGCAAGTCCTGTAGTATAAGAATTCACAAGGAAGAACAATGCATCGTCACTTAATAGCTGTGAGCAAAGTGCGATGAAGGAATGAAGCTTCTCCTCAAGCTTCCATATCTCTCCCTTTGGTCCGCGTCCATATGACGGCGGATCCATGATTATACCCTCGTATTTGTTTCCTCTTCTAAGCTCACGCTCTACAAATTTAACACAATCATCCACAAGCCATCTTATCGGTGCATCAGCAAGCCCTGAAGATACTGCATTCTCCTTTGCCCAGCCTACCATACCCTTAGAGGCGTCAACATGAGTAACCTTTGCACCGGCGGCCGCTGCCGCAAGTGTCGCACCACCGGTATATGCAAAAAGATTGAGCACCTTTACCTCTCTGCCTGATTTCTTTGCATTCCTTATCTTCTCTGAAAACCAATCCCAATTAACTGCCTGCTCCGGAAACAAACCGGTATGCTTGAAGGTAAAAGGCTTCAGGTTGAAGGTTAAATCTCCGTAATTTATAGTCCACTGCTTGGGAAGGTTGATGAACTCCCACTCCCCGCCGCCACTCTTGCTACGGTGATAGTGTGCATTTAACTTCTTCCACTCCGGAAGCTTCTTCGGAGTATCCCATATTACCTGCGGATCCGGCCTAAGGAGAATATAATCTCCCCATCTCTCCAGCTTTTCTCCACCACAGGTGTCCAATATCTCATAGTCCTTCCATTTATCTGCTGTCCACATATTATTTACCTCTTTATACATCATATTTCATATTTTATTTCATCCACCTACAACATAAGGGATATATCCTAAGTCATATCCGACTTTTTCTCTATACAATTTCCTAACTATTACACATATTCTCATTGCTTTATGAATATCATACTAACATAGTTTATCATAACAAACAAGCAAATATGTATAATTTCGTCATACACTATCGCTGTATATGTAATATCATAACCATTTCCCTCGTTTTCGCCCATACATTTTCCGGATTCTAGTGGACTAATCTTAATATTTCCTCATTTTCGCCCATACTCTTCACGGAATATCAGGGACTATTTCTCATTTTTCCCCTTTTTCGCCCATACAATTTTTGAAATCTCAGGGACTAATTCTGATGTTTTTCCATTTTCGCCCATACACTCCACAAAATACCAGGGACTAATTTTGAAATTTTTCCGTTTTCGCCCATACACTCCACAAAATATCAGGGACTATTTCTCATTTTTCCTCATTTTCACCCATAAAACAAGGCATAGAAACTGATATACGGTTTCCATGCCCTATAATTCTAACCATATCGTTTCTATTACATCATCTACACCTGTAGCGGTGGTGCACCTGATATCCAGAGCCACTAGGGACACTAAAAGCTCCTCTTCCCGTCCCATATCGCCATCCACGTGGCACCCACCATAGCACAAAAAACGGGGTCAATGCCCCGTTTTATTGATATCATCTACCAGTCGCGTTGGTCGATAGGGATATATTGCTTATGTGTTCCGACGAATTTGTATGCCGGTCTGATTATCTTTCCGTTGTTCACAAGCTCCTCTATACGGTGTGCTGACCAGCCGGATATTCTGGAAATGGCGAATATCGGCGTAAATATCTCTATCGGAAGCTTCAGCATCGTATATACAAAGCCGCTGTAGAAGTCAACATTTGCACTTACAGTTTTGAAGGTTCTTCTATGCTTCATAATAAGCTCACTTGCTATACGCTCAACTCTTGCATATAACTCGAATTCATTTTCCAGTCCTTTTTCTTCTGAAAGCTTCTTCGCATATGACTTAAGGATAACTGCTCTTGGGTCTGATTCACTGTACACGGCATGGCCCATACCATATATAAGTCCTGTCTTGTCAAAGCCCTTCTTGTCAAGGAGTGACTGCAGATACTCTGCAAGCTCATCCTCATTCTCCCAGTCTCTTACGTTCGCCTTCAGGTCCTCAAACATCTTCTGTACCTTGAGGTTGGCACCACCGTGACGCGGTCCCTTGAGTGAGCCAAGTGAAGCAGCCATAGTAGAATAGGTATCAGTTCCTGTTGATGAAAGCACATGTGTAGCGAAGGTTGAGTTATTACCGCCACCGTGCTCAGCATGTATAACCAGTGCTACATCAAGCACCTTAGCCTCAAGCTCAGTATATTTGCCGTCGGTTCTAAGAAGTCTTAATATATTCTCAGCAGTTGAAAGTCCCTTCTTCGGTCTATGAATAACCAAGCTCTTATCCAGATAATAATGCCTGTAAGCCTGATAACCATAGCTTGCCATAACCGGAAGCTGTGCGATGAGCTTCAGGCATTGCATGAGTACATTCTTGATGCTTAAATCATCCGGCTTATCATCATAGCTGTACAGAGTAAGTACACCCTTTTGAAGTACATTCATCATGTCACGGCTTGGTGCCTTCATGATTACATCACGGTTGAAGGACTCAGGAAGCTGTCTCAAATCCTCAAGCACCTCTACGAAGGTTTCTAACTGCTCACGAGTTGGCAGTTCTCCGAAAAGCAGTAGGTAGGTGGTCTCCTCGAAGCCGTACATACTGTTCTTGAAGCCATTTACAAGGTCACGCACCTCATAGCCCTGAAAATAAAGCTCGCCATCTATTGGAACACGAACTCCATCCTCAACCTTAAATGCTATAACATCCGAAACCTCAGTAAGACCTGTAAGCACGCCTCGACCGTCCGAGTCTCTAAGTCCTCTCTTAACATTATACTCTTCATAGAGATTTGCATCTATCTTGCCCGATTCATTACAGAATGCAACATACTCATCCAACATCTCGTCAAAACTCTTTTTTGCCATTTTATCACCATCTTCTAAATTTATTTCTGTCAAACATCCCGACGCATCCTATGGATATACATCCTTTATATCATATATATATACCATACAGCCCATCTCATATATAGTCATATCATCAACATCTACAGTTGCGGAGAACGCTGTCGAATGTCCGGCATCGTCATCATAATATGCATCATGATATATATTATACGTAAAGGAATCATCCCTCTCATAATCTTCTCCGAGATCAGAGTATGCAGCTGTAATATCCTCATCAGTACTGTCTAACGTCAATCCACCAGGTATCACGTATTCAAGCTTACAGTAATCCGGATCAGCTTCTATACATGTAATAATACCATTTGCAGGTATTATCGAATCACTCTCAAAGTTTTCAATAGTAACATCTATCTTGCTTCCGTTCTTTTGAAGGCTTGTATATATACTGGACTTGCCGCCGATTATATCATCAGTTGCCGTGTCAAGCGACCAGCCGTTCTTCAGGAATTCTGACACCGGAACCGGAAGCTTATAGTAAGCACCGTCTATCGTGAAGATATTGTCTGTTCTGCCCTGGCTCGGACCGGAAGGTGCAACATACTTTGTATTCAACTCAGGAATGTCTGTGGTTACTACTGATGTGTCCACAACAAGCCCCTCAGGCATTGCCGAATTACCGATTCTCACATCATAAAGTATACCGTTTGCATCTACACGCAGGTCCATTCCGTCTTCATACGTGTCACCTGCATAATCATAGTAACAAGAACCATCATCATATCCGTCTGAGAAATAGTCCGGTGCACCAAATACTGTTCTTATATCATCTTCAGATGATACCCCAACCGTTATTCCGCCTGCCAGCTCGATTACAGCATCACTTGGAATATCTTCAAATTCTACTGCCATAATGAAGCAATCCTCTATATCGGTCTGATTCAATTGGAAATTATATACAATAGCCCAACATTCTAAGCTTCCATTGTAAAATGTTACATAATCAGAACCCTGCCCTGACAAAGACGTAGGAAGATATTCACTGTTCCAGCCCTTTGACTTCCATTCGCTATAAGGAATAGGCAGCTTATATACAACACCATTTACACCTATTGTATAGTCATGCCAGTCATCAGATATCTCGGTAGGCCATTCATACTGATAGCCGGAGGTTGGAGCTACTATTTCTTCTGTAGTGTCCGGCTCCTCCGTAGTCTTTTTAGGCTTTTCTGTAGTTGCATCCGAACCCGAAGCTACGTTTTCAGTAGTAGTATTATCCTCGTCAGGGTCCTTTTCCTTCTTCTTGCCGCCACCGACAAACACTATCAAAAGCACTACAATCAATACAAGTACCGCCGCACCCGCACATATGGCTATAAGCTTGCCATTTTTCTTAGCCACATCCGCCTGTCCTGTCACAGGTGCCGCTTGTGGCTGCATGCTAAGGTGCATGGACTGCTGTGACAATGAAGTAGGATTCGCGTACGTTGGGGAAGAAGCAGTCGGCATACCAGGCACAACATTCATCGGAGCATCCCCATACAGGTCAGCCAAAAGCTGTCCGATATTCTGATATCTGTCTGCTACCTTTACAGCAAGTCCCTTCGCAAGCACCGCCTCAGTTCTAGGCGATACAGGTATACCCAGCTGAGAAGGTGACCTATACTCATCATCCTCCATACGCTCAACACTGTTTGGAGGAATCTGTCCGGTAAGCATCTTGTACATTGTCGCACATAAGCTGTATATATCTGTCCAAGGACCTTGGTTTCCCTTAGCATAATACTGCTCCGAAGGTGCATAGCCATGCTTAAGGATTACAGTGTAGGTCTTCTCCTCCTCATGTGCCTGACCTCTCGCCGAACCAAAATCTATAAGCTTTATCTCACCATTTGTATCTACCATTATATTATCCGGGCTTATATCCCTATGTATGAGTCCGCTTTGATGTATACGGTAAAGTGATTCAAATACAGGCTTCATCAGGTTAAGAACAGTTGCCTCATCGAGTCTTCCGCCACTGTTCTTAAGGAAATCCTTGAGGTTGATACCATTTATATATTCCATAACGATATAAGCCGTATCATTTGCATAGAAGAAATCCTTGACAGAAACTATACCCTTAAGGTTATAGAAACGCGAGATATTCTGTGCCTCCTCGACATATCTCTTCAAGCCCTTGTTGTACATCTCAACCGTAGCACCCTTAGGCTCAACTATCGTCTTCTCCGGATTCGTCTCCGTATCACGGTTTGCCAGCGACTCCGGAAAATACTCCTTAATCGCTATGTATGTCTGCAAATTCAAATCCCATCCAATATAGGTGATGCCGAAGCCACCCATTCCTATTACCCTGCCAATCATGTACTTATTCTCAAGCACAGTAAATGGCTTTAGACAGTTAGGCTTTTCGACATAATTCGCTATATCGAATCCGCAGCTATGACATACTGCTTCGTCTGTGCCAATTGTCTGCATACAATTAGGACATCTCTCATATCTCCCTATCATATTTATCCTCCCTCTCAATAAGTAAGTCATAGCCGGGTTCCCGACAACGTGTTGCCGGGACATACCATCTATTCTTTTAAATATAACTAATTTCACACTATAATTCAACTATATATTTTTCAAATGCATTTATTACACGTGTTTCACCGTACATTGACTCACGCTTGAAATCCCTTCCGTAATTAATATGCACATGTCCGTGTGCGTATATTTTCGGCTTAAATTCTTCTATCAGATTGATAAAAGTCCGAAAGCCCATATGCGGAAGGTCCTTACCATCATTCAGCTTATACGCGGGTGCGTGGGTTATCAATATATCCAGTCCACCCCTTCGCTTTATCTTCCACCTGAGCTTATGCGCACGTATCCACATCTTCTTCTCTGTAAACTGGTAGGTACCGGTATTGTATTCCATACATCCGCCCAGTCCTGCGATTCTAATTCCATCATGCACATATACGGTATCGTCTATACAGATACACCCATCCGGTGGAGTCTCATCATAGCAATAGTCATGATTGCCATGCACATATAATACAGGAACCTTCGCAAAGGTTGCGATAAACGACAGATACTGCGGTGCCAGGTCCCCACAGGATATAATAAGGTCTATATCCTCCAGCTTCTCCTTATCAAAGAAGTCCCAGTAATATTTAGATTCTTCATCAGCTAACAGTAGTATCTTCATCATTTACACCCATAACCTCTACCAGAGACTTAGCTGCATCCTTTAGCTCGTCATACTCTGGAATGTCACCTTCTATATTATCCACCAGCCAGTTCATGCTGACTATCTCGTCTACACTCATAGGCTCTACGCTATCGTGCTTTACAGCCCCCTTCTGAGATACTATCTTACCCTGAAAAGGAGAAAGCTCCTTCTGTACCATCAGATTCTTCACGATATTCACCAGATTAAGCGTGCCCGTCGGTATCTTTTTCGAGCACAGTATATCAACCACACCTGCAGACAGTCCCCACCAATAATTCACAGCCTTATCCTCCTTCTGTGAACCAAGTGTACCCGCATTGAAGGCATCAATAAGCTTCTCATAAAATACTCCCCAATCATAGACAGGCATAGCAATATTTACAGGCTCATCACCGGATATACAATACAGTCCATACAGTCTGGTACTGTTCGAGCCCGGTGCAATCATAATCTGGTCTGACACATAATCTATACCCTGAGCCTTGAAGCGCTCTATAACCTCCGCTCTCGTAACTCCCTTTACGGTAGTCCACTCAAGATATACCCTTGCTCTCGGATTGACCATGGCTACTCCGAGTGCAAATGCATTGATATTTGCAGGCATACCCGTGATAGGATAATCCGCCAGATAACCAATCTTGCCATTTTCAGTAAGTGCTCCGGCTATCATACCGGCCAGGAACTTCACCTCATACAGTCTCGCATAGTATGTCTTCACCAGCTTATATGGAGAAGTATTAAGCGAACAGTTCAATATCTCTACCTCAGGGTGGTTCGCTGCAACCTTACGGCTTGCCGCAAGCTGCTGTGATGAGGTGGTAAACATTATATTTACCCCCATCTTAATTATATCCTCCATAGCCTGCACGGTTTCCTCCTCCGTCATCAGGTTATGGACCTTTATCGTCTTCACCTTATCCTTGCATTTCTCATCGAGATATAGCCTGCCAAGTTCATGTGTGTACAGCCAGTCAGACTCCTTCGGATCCTTGTCAAATACAAATGCCGCAATCGCCTGTGTAGCTTTCTTCTGAGGCGTAAATATGTCCATAAGCTTTCGCTTAGGCGCATTTTCACTGCCCGGCTCAAGCGACAGATTGATGAGTCCGTCCTTTGCTGCATCCACAAACTCCTCATATATAAGATTAATCTTCTCAGCCATCTCATTCTGAGTAAGATTCTTTATCTCATCATAGCCACAGATTTCAATAAACATAAGTAAAGCGTCCGTGAGTGTCATACCCTCCGGCAGCTTCTCACCCTTCCTGCTCTTTATTGCCTTGCAGAAATTATTGTTTGCAGAGCCAAAATCCCGCTTCTGCTCCTCTGTCCACTCTGCATCAGGGTCCTCACTGGTAAGCTCCAACAGCTTCCTGTAGCTGCCCTCCTTACTGAAGGAAATGTAATTGATGTCCGTAAGCTTATAAAAATCCAGGAATTCATAGTAAAGCTTAATCTCCGGGTCATCCGTAAGCTTCGGTATCCTTCTGGTCACAAATGCCGGCACTGACACAGCATCAAAATATTTGAGGACAGATACTCTCTTATTGCCCTCAATCACATAGAATTTATTCAGATATTCATATACCTTTATCGGTTCCCTGATTCCCTCCTCCAAATGGCTGTCACACAGACTTGACCATTTGCCGCCGAACTCCGTCTTGAAATCAAGAAGTGGCATAAAATTATTTGCGAAAGCATAGGTCCTGCCGACATTACTTGTACCGACAACATTCTCAAGAGGTATCTGTACCAGTCCAAGATTCACATCTGACTGAATCTCCACATCCTTAAGTATCTCGTCTAGAACAGGGAGATACTCATTTTCCCCCTTCACTACCGCTGCCTTAAATGCCTTCATTCCAAGCTTCTGTGCTTTTTCGTATTCTATATAAGACATAGTTCTCCTTTCCCCTGATGGGAATTTAACCGTCACAGTTATTCCATTCAACCATAATTATTTACCAGATATCCGTTACAATATCCACCACAGTTACTTTAATATATAATCATCTTCTTCCGCCTCCGTAGCTTCATCCTCTGCCTCTTCATCCTCGCGATACGGTGCATCCCAATCTATCTGCTTGGCGAACGCCATATACGTCAGATAAAAGCCTGTAGGTATGGCCAAGATAATTATAGCATACAAAAGGTTCGTATTTAGATTTATAAAATTTTCCACAAGCAGCATATAAACGGCCAGCACTACCACTAACAACAGGGCGATATCGATAAGAATTGCCCCTACTCTCTTCTTGCCCATAATATATTCTCCTCATATAATAAGCCAACTGTTCACACCGAGGAAGTAGCAGGATAATTGTTCTGCAATCCAAGGATTATATCTTCATGTCCGTATGCTATGATACAACTATGAATATATGTTTGAACCTTAGAAGTTCTTATTGTTCTTAACATAATCAGCAATGTTTGAACACGATGTTCAAACAAGCCTCCAGTGAGCCATGGATGGCGAGCGGAGGGCGCATATGAATCGCAGATTCATATTTTGCATGCGCCCGACAACATACCACAGAGCAACGCGATGTGGTGATACCCGCTTGGAGGCGGTTGCGTCATGTAACGATACACTAGATAAGAACAATTAGAACTTCTTAGGTTCAATACATCATGAATAGGTGTATCATAGCATACGAACATGAAGAACTACAAAACACTAAATTGCAGAACAATTATCCTGCTAATGCCTGACCGTTTCCTTACTCCACCGGATGCATATTCTTTAAGCTTAGGTCCATAATTGGTGCACCGTAGGTTAGTGCGCCGGACGATACATAATCTACGCCGATTTCTGCGATTTCGCGAAGGCGCTCCTTGGTTACATTTCCGGAGCACTCAGTCTCAGCCCTGCCGGCTACACGGGCAACAGCCTCGCGCATAGTAGCATTGTCCATATTGTCGAGCATGATGATATCAGCCTTGGCAGCTATGGCCTCATCGAGCTGCTCCAGGGTCTCAACCTCAACCTCAACCTTTCTTACAAATGGCGCATACTCCCTCGCCATCTCGACAGCCTTCGTGATGCTTCCTGCTGCCCCTATATGATTGTCCTTGATAAGGATTCCGTCCGAGAGATTGTATCTGTGGTTTGTAGCTCCGCCAACCTTTACGGCGTATTTTTCAAATATACGATTGTTAGGAGTAGTCTTTCTGGTATCGAGAAGCTTAGTCTTGTAGCCCTTTAGCTCCTTCATAAGCTCAGCCGTAAATGTAGCGATACCGCTCATTCTCTGAAGATAATTGAGTGCTGTACGCTCTCCGGACAGGAGCACTCTCATATCGCCTCTTAGGGTTGCCACAAGCTGTCCCTTCTTCACTGTATCTCCGTCCTTTGCGAGAAGCTCAACCTCTGTAGTCTCATCGAGGAGCTCAAAGGTTCTCTTGAATATAGGAAGTCCGCATATTACTCCATCCTGCTTGCATATAAGCTGAGCCTCACCCAGCTTTGCTTCCTTCATAATCGCATTTGTAGTTACATCCTCACTCGAGATGTCCTCTCTCAATGCCTGCATTATAAGCTCATCTGTATTTACCTTAGCTGTTACACCATTTATCATAGAAATCCCTGTCCCTTCTTTTTATTTCTTCCATAACCAGGTTCTTGTTCGCCTCATCCCAGGCCTCAGGGTCGGCATATAAGGACCTGTCAACCTCAGGAGTATCGAGCGATACCTCACCGATTTCCTCTGTTATAATCCAGCCCGCTCTCTCCGAGAATACAAGGCTTTCCAAAAGCGAATTGCTGGCCAGACGATTCGCGCCATGCACACCATTGCACGCTGTCTCACCAACCGCATATAGGTTCTTCACCGAGGTTCTGCCATATGTATCAGTCGCTATACCGCCCATCAGATAATGCTGCGCCGGCGTAACCGGTATGTCATCCTTGGTTATATCATAGCCTATCTCCATACAGTGTCTGTATATATTCGGGAAATGCCTGTGTATCTCCTCATCATCGATATGTCTTAACGACAGCATGACGTATGGCCGGCCATCCTCCTCCATCTGCTTCCTTATGGCCTCTGTCACCACATCTCGCGGAAGCAGCTCATCCACGAAACGCTCGCCTGCTTTGTTGAGCAGGATTGCGCCCTCACCACGTACCGACTCTGATATAAGGAACTTGCGTGTGAAGTTCTCCTCATACAAGGTCGTAGGATGAATCTGTATATAATTAATATTCTCAAGCTCTATATTATGTCTTAATGCAAGTGCAAAGCTGTCACCTGTTATATGGCGGAAATTCGTCGAGTGTGCGAATAATCCGCCGATACCACCGGTCGCAAGCACGACCTCCTTGGCATATACGCACTTTAGCTCGCCTTCATTTAATATAACGATACCCTTTACAGTGTTATCCTCTATTATGACGTCAAGCATCTTGGTATATTCACACATAGTGATATTGTCCCGGCTTCTTACATTATTCAAAAGCTTGTTCGTAATCTCCTTGCCGGTCACGTCCTTGTGGTGCAGTATCCTGTAGGTAGAATGTGCACCCTCTCTGGTGTATTCGAAGCTTCCGTCCACCTTCTGGTCGAACTCCACGCCATACTCGATGA
The DNA here is from genome assembly GCA_945836565.1 of uncultured Lachnospiraceae bacterium. Lineage (GTDB taxonomy): Bacteria > Bacillota > Clostridia > Lachnospirales > Lachnospiraceae > Coprococcus_C. Next base: position 12,119 of record CAMALN010000001.1, on the reverse strand, counting down.
GTCGTTTCATAATCATAGGCGAATTCTCTATCATAACCCTTACGGTTTCTTCCCTATTCTCATATCTGCCGGCTCTTAGCGTGTCCTCCATAAAGCTGTCAAAATCAGAAGGCTCCTTCAGTGTACATATGCCTCCCTGTGCCAAGTACGAATCACTGTTTTCAATCTTATCCTTGGATATTATAAGTGTCTTCAGATCTCCGGAAATCGAAAGTGCGGTGAACAATCCCGCCACTCCCGTTCCAACTACTATAACGTCGAACTTTTCATTATCATTTATCATCTTCTGCATCGGACTATATATAAGCCCGCCTCCACAGAAATAAATATGTCACAAAGGCTTTATAATGTCAATGAATTATGTTAATATATAGGCGATTATGGGCATATGCACCGGTAATTATCATACTCCGGATATGCGGTGTGTGAATTCGGCATTGCAATATGAGATACATAGCCTGCGATGCATTATCAAAATCTATATATAAATATAAGGAAGTGTTAAAATGTACGAAATGAATTTTGATGCACCATGCAAGGTACATTTCATGGGCATTGGCGGAATAAGCATGAGTGGTCTCGCGGAGATTCTTATACAGGACGGCTTTAGCGTAAGCGGCTCCGATGTCAAGGAATCTGATATCACCGCAATATTAAGGAAGCTCGGTGCTGATATTCATATAGGTCAGGTTGCAGAGAACATCACAGAGGATATAGATGTGGTTGTATACACTGCCGCTATACATCCTGACAATGAAGAATACAAAAGGGCCGCAGAGCTCGGCATACCTATGCTCACCAGGGCCCAGCTGCTCGGTCAGATTATGAAGAAATACAAGTACGGCATCGCAGTAAGCGGTACCCATGGCAAGACAACTACTACATCCATGATGTCGCATGTATTGCTTGCCGCCGAGAAGGACCCAACCATCACTATCGGAGGTATGCTCGATTGTATAGGCGGAAATATCCGCGTGGGACATTCTGATTATTTTGTAACCGAAGCCTGCGAATACACTAACAGCTACCACGCCTTCAATCCATATATAAGCATCATATTGAATGTAGATGCTGACCACCTTGATTTCTTCAAGGATATAGACGAGATAGCTCAGTCCTTCAAGACCTTCGCCGAAATCCTTCCTAAGGACGGACTTTTAGTTGTAAACGGAGATATGAAGTACAAGGACTTCATCGTATCAGAGCTTTCCTGCAGATATATAACATTTGGCTTAGAAGCTGGAAATGATTACAGTGCTACAGATATTACTTTTGACGAGCTGGGACATCCTACATACACATTGGTAGTCAGGGGCGAAAAGCAGGATACCATCACGCTTCACTCAACAGGACTTCACAATGTTATGAACTCACTTTCAGTTATAGCAGTATCTGACTTCCTCGACATCGACAGGGATGCTGTAAAGACCGGTCTCATCAACTGCACAAGTGCGAAGAGACGCTTCGAGCATAAGGGTGTAACCTCTGAAGGAGTTAAGGTTCTGGATGACTATGCACATCACCCTACAGAGATTGCCGCAACACTTGAGGCGGTGAAGAATCTTGAATACAACAAATCATGGTGCGTATTCCAGCCACACACATACACCAGAACCTATGCTCTTCTCGACGAATTTGCTCAGGCACTTAAGAACTGTGATGAGGTTGTACTCGCAGACATATACGCCGCCAGAGAGAAGGATACCGGTAAGGTTTCATCAAAGGACCTCGCCGAGCGAATCAATTCCATAGGAGGAAATGCACTCTATCTCGGAGACTTTTCAAGCATTGAAAAGTACCTGAAAAAAAATTGCAAAAAAAATGATTTGTTGATAACTATGGGTGCCGGAAACATAGATTCCATAGGCGATTCGATGTTAAAAAAATAGTTAATCACATTATCCACACAGCCATTTGGTTACATAACATCGAATGGCTGTTATTTATTTTGTTTCCATAATAATTCTTAAAATGTCCGTATCTTCGACATTGTAAGAACACTAAAATATTATGGTAACCTGCTATCCACAATATCCACATTATCCACAATGTTTGTAAAAAAAGTGAGAGAAAAGATGTTCGGTTGAAATAAAAAATTTACATGCTATAATTCATTTTGCTAAAGCTAAGAGGGGGCAAAATCAGCATGAAAACGATTACGATTTCAACTGAAACAGGGGAGACATATTCTTCCATATCTAACTTTTTTATAGACCATTACATGACAGATGCCAACGGTGAATTCGTCAAGGTATATCTGTATCTTATAAGGTTGCTTTCGAACAATACACCTTTTACTGTTGCGCAGATAGCTGATCATTTTAATCTCACAGAGAACGATATATGCAGAGCCATAAAGTACTGGGTATCAAGGGATGTACTTAAGCTTAACTACGACGGAAAGGGTTATCCGACAGGTATAGTGCTACTTCCGCTTTCCCGTCCGGAGCACGGACTTGAGGCAGAATCCGACGCGCTTTCCATACTACGCAAGCCTATGAATGCTTCTATGGATGATGAAGAGTACGATATGACTGCTGCAGCTAAGGCACCTGCTGCCCGTCCGGGACGCAGGCAGCTCACTCCTACCACCAGTAAGGTTGTTTCCGATGCTTCAGGCCATGACAGGATGGTAGTCGAGTCAAGTATACCTCTTAAGCAGGAGCTTAAACAGGATGTATTAAATGATTTACTTAGAAATGAAGACTGGGAGATGCTCATCTTCGGCATCGAGAACACCTTCTACAACAGAGGGCTTACCCCTGCGGAGATTAACTCCCTATTCTATATACATAATGATCTGGGGTTTGACGAGGACCTTATCGACTTCCTCATAGATTACTGTCTCAGGAAGGGAAAGAAGAGCTGGAGCTATATCGAGGCTACTGCCAGAAACTGGTATGCAGACGGCATCAGGACCGTTGCCGATGCAAAGGTACAATGTTCTGAAACTGCCGAGCTTGCAAAGAAGGTGCTTTCAACCCTGTGCATCACAGACCGCCAGGCATCACCACTCGAGATAGAATTCATCAACACCTGGCACAGGGACATGGGCTTTAGCGAGGAGCTCATCATCCTCGCCTGCCAAAAGGCGATTTTAGCCAAGCCCAAATCTGCCAACTTCAAATATGTAAATGGCATCATAGAGAACTGGAATAAGAACGGCATCAAAACAGTTGCTGATGTGGAAGCTGAGGCAAAGACCCACAAGGAAGCACAGAAGCAGCTTAGCAGTAAGACCTCCAAGGCAGCGAATGATGTAAACAATTTCAGTCAGACAGATATGAACAAGGATATGGCTGAGATGGAAGAGCTTCTGCTTAAGCAGGTAAATAAGAAAAAGGATTAGATATGATACTCGATAATTTTTTGAACAAGGAAAGCATAGCTCATCAGTATGAGCAGATAAGACTAAATAATTCAAATAAACAATATGAGAGAAGGGCTGAGGTTTACAGGAAGCTTCCACGCATAGAAGAAATCGATGATGAGCTTGCTGAGCTCAGATTCACGTATATGCGCTCTCGTATCCAAAAAAATGATTCCGGTATACAGGCCTATAAGGCTAAGACCAAGGAGCTTACAGCCGAGAAGGAAGACCTGCTTCAGGCCGGAGGTTATCCCGCCGACTACCTTGCACCTATATACAGCTGTTCAGAATGTGAGGACACAGGATACGTCGACGGAAGGCGCTGCAGCTGCTTTAATCAGAAGCTTATCGACAACCTCTATATCCAGTCCAACCTGAAGAAGGTATTGGCGAAGGAGAATTTCGATACCTTCCGCACAGACTACTACAGTAAGGAGCCTATACCGGGCAAGGATTTCAGTCCATACGACAATATATGTAATGTGCTCGATATGCTGCACTCATATGTAGATGCATTTGATACAGACTTTGCAAATGAAAAAATATTACACCGCAATATCCTATTCTATGGAGATACCGGAATAGGCAAAACCTTCCTTACCAACTGTGTAGCCAAGGCGCTTCTGGACAAGGGACACTCGGTGCTTTATCTGTCTTCAAATGATTTATTCACGGATATTGTTTCAAATTATATTATGAATCACGTTTACGAGCTTGAAGACCTGTACAAATTAGTGTATAATTGCAAGCTGCTGATTATAGACGACCTTGGTACTGAGATTACAAATAATCTGGTCAAGACACAGCTCTTTGAGATAATCAATAAGAGAATTCTTGATGAGCGCTCGACGATTATATCAACAAATTGCAATATCACTGAATTAAATGACAGATATAGTCAAAGAATAGTATCAAGACTTATAGACAACTACAATATATTTAATATACTGGGGAAGAATATACGATATCAGAAGCGTAGAGATTCCATCGATATGTAATCCGTCTGAAAATCAGACGTCATATATACATCAAACAAAAGAACGCAAGCAATGGAGGAAAAATCATGCCAGATTCAAGCAATCTTATCAATGTACCCGTTGGAAAATTAGGTATCATACCACTTGCAAGCTGCCAGTCCTTAGGTGAAAAGGTAGACCGCTATATCGCAAAGTGGAGAGCCGAAAGAATCAACGAACACAAGGACAGTATCACATTTACAGGCTACGAAAAGGATTCATACATCCTGAAGTCATCCTGTCCTAGATTCGGTTCCGGTGAAGCAAAGGGAACCCTGTCTGATTCTGTAAGAGGAACTGACGTATATCTCCTCGTAGACGTGGTTAACCACAGCATAACATATAACATCTGCGGACAGCCTACAGTTATGTCACCTGATGATCATTACGCAGATTTAAAGCGTGTTATCTCGGCTATCGGAAGCAAGGCTAACCGTATCACGGTTATTATGCCATTCCTGTACGAGAGTCGTCAGCACAAGCGTTCAAGCAGAGAATCTCTTGACTGTGCTATCGCCCTTCAGGAGCTTGTATCACTCGGTGTTGAGAACATAATCACCTTTGATGCTCACGACCCACGTGTACAGAATGCGATTCCAAGAAGCGGTTTCGAGAACATCATGCCAACCTACCAGTTCATCAAGACTCTCCTTAGAAGCACACCGGATTTGCAGCTCGACAGCGGGCATATGATGGTTATAAGCCCTGATGAGGGTGCTATGAACAGAGCAATATACTTCGCTAACCATCTCGGCGTAGATGTAGGTATGTTCTATAAGAGGCGTGATTACACTACTATCGTAAATGGCAAGAACCCTATCGTAGCTCACGAGTTCCTCGGTGACTCCGTAGAGGGTAAGGACGTTATCATAATCGACGATATGATAGCATCAGGTGAATCAATGCTCGATGTAGCTAAGCAGCTTAAGGCAAGAAAAGCAAGAAGAGTTTACTGCCTCGCTACATTCGGATTATTCACAGCAGGTCTTGAAATATTTGATCAGGCCAAGAATGATGGAACCATTGAGAAGGTTATCACCACTAACCTCACCTACCAGAACCCTGAATTATTCACCAGAGACTGGTATGGTTCAGCAGACCTTAGCAAGTACATCGCCATACTTATCGACCACCTGAACCACAACGCATCTATAAGCAAACTCTTAGACCAGTCTGAGCGTATCCAGGCACGTATCCAGGAGTACAAGGAATGCGGTACCATAACTGATAACTATAAGGCTCCGAACGTAGATTAATAGATATAAAAACAGCCGGTCTTTATTATGTACGACCGGCTGTTTTTATATCTTTTTTCTCACTCCCCCCAGCAAATCCTGCAACAGCTTATTCTTCATAATCAATAACATTCCAAAGTAAGCAGCTGCTCCAACAATTACCATGATTCCTATGACAGCCAAGTCTCCTAAGCCTGCCGCATCAATAGCATAGTATATCAAAACCATCGGCATACTTGCAATAATACTCTGCAATATCTGCCCGAGCACCTTTTCCGGCTTAAATATATCTCTGCCCGCAATACATGCAAATATAAGTATCACAAGCTCTGCCACACAGGTGCTTATGGCGGCTCCGTATTTACCTATAAGCTGTATGAGTATGATATTTAATATCAGATTCGCTACAGCACCGGATATAATCGCCATACTGGCTATCTTATCCCTCTTGTTGATGATAAATATCTGATTAATAATAACTCCGTTTGCCGCAGAAAGTATCAAATCAATCATAAGGATTTTAAGTACACTTCCCGACTCCAGATACTCACTTCCTGCGAACAATACCATAACTCTGTCTGCCAGCAGTGCTATGCCTACCGCACACGGGATACTTATGAGATATACTATCTTAAGAGTTGTATAATTAAGCTCCTGCGATTTTTCAGGATTACTCTTCACATAATATGCACTTCGAGGTATAACCACTGTACGTACGCTTGCCAGTATAGAGGTCAGTACGGTCATAACCTTTATAGCCGTTGTATATAAACCAACCTCCCTATCGTCACCGGTAATATATCCAAGCATCGACCTATCCATTATAAGATATATAGACGAAGCTATTATCATCACGAAAAGATATGCCATAGGCTTAATATGCTTAAGTAAAGCTTTACTAAATACAGGCTTAAAATCCACGAACCGCTTAAGTCTCAATATATTGACTATATTTGAGCCCACCGAAGACAATATAAGCGTACCGGCATATACCATATAATCATTTCTATCCTTTACACAGGTATATAAGACAACCACAGCCAGAAGCTGGAACAAGAACGCCCTGACCGTAATATATCGATACTCCTCATAGATATTGTATATCCATTCCACACCAATCGGCGTAAGGCATATGGATACCGAGAACAAAAGCATCAAATCCCTGTATCCGGACATCTTTGGGATACACAAAAAAATGAGGAAGAGCGCATATGCCACCAATACCGCAACGGCATTTATGCACAGCATCTCACTGGCAAAACGGCTTATCTTCGCCCTGTCGTCTCTGGATTTACTTCCCTCACGTATCGCGTAGCTCGCCACACCAAATGATGCAATAAGCACAAAATACGATACATTTGCATACGCATAATCTATCTTCCCCAGACACTCCGGCCCCAGCACTCGCGTTGCATACGGGAATGTAATAAGCGGAAATACCACGCCCATCATAGACTTCAGCACACTAAATATGAAATTCACACCCATATTCTTATTAACTGCAGCGTTTGCTTCGCCCTCATGGGATTGTTCAACGATATTACTGCCCTCAACAACCTTCGACTGCACTATATCCTTGTCCAATATTTGATTGTCATCATTATTGAATTCTTCAGTTGACATATCTCACCTATCTTATAATACATAAGTGCCAGACATTCATCTGACACTCATATTATAAATAATATATATTACTCATACTTTCCAAAATCCAATTTATATGGATAATGATTCCTTCTCTTATCCTCAGGAGGAAGTGTCATATAATCACCGTATTCCAAGGTCAGATTCTCCTTGATATTTCCCGGGAATTTGACCTTGATATCCTCAAAATCATACTCTACCAGAGGGAACATTCCTTCCGTAGAGTGTATATTCATATAAGCTGTGGTATCACATAAAAAGTCGATACGCTTTGTGTTCTCGAGACGGTTATACTGCGTGGACACGTCCAGACACATCTTATACAGCTTCTTCTTCGATATCCTGCATGCCACCATCAATGCATGTACTACCGCACAGATTGCATGCACAAGCTTCGCCTTAATTCCTCCAAACGGAAGCACCGGATACGGAATACTTCTAAGCACCAGAAGCTTAGACCAGAAGAATGCCTGCCTAGCCTGTCTCTTGAAAAGCTTCTCATCATCAGGAATCTTGTCCAATGGATAGATATCCAGGAATATACCAAACTGACAATCAATGTTCTTAAGCGGCTCCTCAATAAATGTTGTGCCCTTCAATACCCATCTGGTAGTAAGGAGTGGGTAATTCGGATCCTCCATGCCATTTAGTACATAATACTTGTCCGCCCATTTCTCCTTGGCAAGCTTCACAAACCTGTCGTGGTCCGCTCTTGGCATAGCCACATCTATATCATCGTCCCATGGGATAAATCCCTTATGACGAAGCGCACCTATACCGGTGCCGGCTATACCAAAATATGTGATGTCATTTTCATCACACAGCTTGATAAAATCCTTCAATATGCTAAGCTCTATCTCTTGAACCTTCTTTAGTGTTTTCTCATCGTATTGACTCATTATAATCTCCATATCAAAAACATACTTCTAAGTGCTATCTCATCTATCCATCTGCTTCTAAGTCTCTTAGGATAAAGTGCCTTCATAAGCTGATTAGGTACAGTCTTCTTCGCCGTGAACACACTAAGCACCTTCGCATCCTTAGCAGAAAGTCGTGAACCTATCACCTCTTCTATATCCTCGAGTAAAATCTTATATTCATCAAAGCCTCCGAACAGGAATTCCTTGATTCGCCATATCCATATGCCCAGAGGTCCCATATCACTGTTGGTAACTGCACTCTCATGCCTTCTGTAATATGCCGAACAATAATTGTCATATACAACCTTGCCCATGCCGCTTATAAGAGGACTCATCCACGTTCCCCTCGCACTGGCCTTCTTAGGCTTATAGGTTCTAATCAGCTTCATAGCCTCGCCATTTACAACCTGTGTGAATTCCATTCCACAAACCTCAAACAGCGACTCAGCAAAGCTTATGCGCTGCTTTCTTGGCCTTGATTTTTTCTGTGCCTTAAGATTGCTCTTGCACATCATATATCCCGAATAATAGCTGCAGGCGACCTTGTCATCCTGTTTCTCAAGAACGCTCACTGCACGGGCTATCTTGTTCTTCAGCCAATAATCATCCTGGTCAGCAAAAGCATAATAATCCGCTTGAATCGATGTATCGTCCGTAAGCGCATAGAAGCATCCCGGATATCCGAGATTCTCCTTACTCTCAATCAAATGAATATTATCATACTTTTCCTTATAGCTTTTTATAACCTCAACAGTACCGTCTGTAGAGCAGTCATCCCTGATATATAATTCTATATCAGGATATGTCTGTCGCATGATGCTCTCTATCTGTCTGCCGATATACCGCTCTCCATTATAGCTTGCAAGCAAAACCGCAACCTTCTTCATATCTGTCTCCTGTTTTCTATCTGTCTCCGAAATCAAGAAGCTTCGGGCAATGATTTGTTCTCTTATCCTCAGGCGGCATCTCCATATACTCACCCATATGTCTGATAAGCTGCTCCTCATACTCACGAATCATCTTAACCTTGATATCCTCAAAATCCTTCTCGGCATAAGGCTCCAGTTCATCCTCCCATACATCCATATATGTCACTCCGGGATCAAGAGTTGCCGAATATCTCTTCGTCTTGCCATAATATGGCTTCAAAACCTTCAGATATCTCTTATACAATATACTGTCGCTATTTGGAATCAGCCTGAGCAGTGCTCCCACTATTCCGTACACAAAAAGCTTAGGTCTCTCCGCCATCGGATGTGTCGGTATCAATTTCCAAAAATGTGTACTTCTTATAATGTAAAGTATGCTGTAAAGCCTGCACAGCTTAGCAACCTTCTCAAGCTCTGCATCATCCTCCGGTACATTCTCATATACGAATATATCCAGGAAAAATCCCGGCTCAAAGCCCGCTGCCCAAGCCGTTTCATTTACGAACCTGGTGCCTATAAGATTCATCGCCGGCTGCATATTGTAGAATTTCTTTTTGAAATTAGGTCCCATCATCTCATATTTGCCCTTGAAGGTGGTCTCAAACTCTACCTTCGCAGCTTTGACAAACTTATGATATTCCTTCCTGAGCATAGCTACATCGATATCATCATCCCATGGTATAAAGCCCTTGTGGCGCATAACACCTATCGCCGTACCTGAGATAACAAAATATTTTATATCATACTTGTCACAGATGTAGATAAAATCCTCCAGCATTTCTTTTTCTATCTTATGAACCTTTTCAAGTACCTCCGGCTCGTATTCACCGTACATATAATCTCACCCTTCCTATGATGAAGTCTCCGTAATTCGCTGTCCACACACCGGGACTGTGATATCAGCCCCGGCTCGCTATATACTCATTTATCCTGTAATAATCCTCTATGAAATCTATCTCCGACCAGAAGGTGTCCCCAACCTCCATGGCATGTATCGTTCTCTCTCCGATATAGCTGTAGAGTACATTCTCCCACCATACGCCATGCTGCTGCTTTTCGACGAGCTTCTCAAGTCTATCCTTGAATGCAGGCATAAATGAACCTCTCATATAAGCTATACCCACATACTCAGCATTTCTCTCCTCACGTGTAAGTTCCTTGCCATACGCAGTGATGCTGCCGTCAACTACATTGAAGAAATAATCTCCGTCGTCTGCGCGCTTCGCATCCGAAAGCATGAACACCTCGTCAGTCTTCGCATTCTCTATCATCTTATCCAAAAGCTCCTGTGACCAGAACACATCAGCATTTGCAACTATAGTATCGTCAGCCGTCATATATTCCTTAGCCATCCACAGAGAGCCGATGCTGTTTGTCACATCGAAGAATGGATTGTAAACTATATTTACATCCTTCCCCTCAAGCACCTCCTCAATACAGGTGTGCTTATATCCAACTATTATCGTCACATCTACATTGTTTGCAAGAAGCATCTCAACCGTTCTCAATATGAGCGGTTTGCCGCCCACATCCAACGTACACTTCGGAATCTCTGCTATCTTCTTGCTTATTCTTGTACCACGCCCGGCGGCCAGCAAAAATGCTTTCATACTTTTCTCCTATTGCAATCTATCGGTCATAGTCTTAATACTATCTATAACCTCTACATAATCCTCTATACTTCTGGCTCCAAGGTGTCCTACACGAAGCACCCTCTTTCCTATCTCGCCACCCGAAGGAGTAAGCATCAGACCGTACTCATCCTTAAGCTTAGCGAACACCTCTAAAGCATTCCCCTCAGGGAACTCTATGGTCGTAAGTGCATTTGACTTTGGAAATTCCGGTACCGGAATACCTGCATCAGCACACATCTGTCTGAATTCACCAGCCAGCTTACGATGCTTCTCTATCTCTGCCTCCACACCCTTCTTCGCCAGTGCATCCATACGCTGTGCAAGCTGGAGTATGATGCCCACAGCCGGTGTAAACGGAGTCTGTCCGCGCTCCATATTGAGCAGATAATCATTATAATCAAAGTACATCGAGCGAACCCTTGCACCCTTGACACGCTCATTTAATATACGGGTGCTTAATGCCACGAACGAAAGTCCCGGCGGAAGTGCCATCGCCTTCTGCGATGAAGTGATTACTATATCGATGCCTGCCTCAGCCATCTTAAGCTCATCAGCCAGAAATGAACTGATTGCATCCACGATGTAGTACATATTGTTCTTCCTGCAGAACTCACCTAGCATCTTATAATCATATAACTGACCTATCGAAGTCTCGTGTATATTTACCAGAAGTGCTGTATAGCCCCTTCCGTCATAGCTGTACAAAAGCTCCTCGGTCAGCACCTCCCCATACTCAAGCTTAATCTCATCATACGGTATCTCATACAAGTCTGCCAGCATGCAGAATCTGTGACCAAAGCTACCGCCGTTTACGATGAGAAGCTTGTCAGCTTTGTCTATAACATTTAAGAATACTGACTCCATCGCAGCTGTGCCCGATGCAGTAAATGTTATAAGTCTGCTTCCCTCACCTGCATACAAAAGCTTCAAGAAATCCTTCTCGAGCTTGAACATAACATCTGAGAATTCACTTGTTCTAAAGTATGGTATAGGTTCTCCTCCGATAGAAAGAGTTTCCTCGTACATATCAACCGGGCCGACTGTAAATAACTTCATAGTCAATCTCTACCTTATCCTTTCTGGTTTCCATTACGCTTGCAGGAGTGAATAATGTTTCTATTCCGGGACCGCTCCCGCTTAGGTGCGTTCTGGTAACGTCGCATCACATACGTTCTGCGACATGTCGTCGGCGTCATTTCAAATGTGCCGTTGGCACATAGACGCCTCCTCTCGTCACGTTTCTAAGCTCTGCTACGCTTACGCTAAGCAGTCGCTAAGAAACGACGGCCGCATATGTCCCTGCATAGAAATATTATTCACTCCTGCAAGCTGTGCTGTGACTTAATTAAAAATATAATAATCTTTTTATTA